>JBFLWO010000211.1:0-4729 GCA_040757755.1 Actinomycetota bacterium | reverse complement strand
CCGCGCCGCCGCCCGGGCCGCGGAGCCCGCGAGGAGCGCGCCGTGGGCGACGGTGACGAGCTGCCACACGGCGAGCGCGGCGAGCGCGAGAAGCGGGAGCGCCGCGACGAGCTCGACCGCCGCCTGCCCCTGCCGCGATGCCCGTGACCCGACCATGCGACGAGGCTACGGCCGCCCCCCGTCACGGGTGGCGCGCGGAATGTGCCGGATCTGTCACGGGACCGTGCCGGTTTCCGCGCGCCGCGCGGGGCTGGGCATTTCGTCTACGCGGCGCCCCCTGAGGGGGGCCTCGGCGGTAGCGTCAATTCCCGGGTCCGGTGTCCCCCCGGATCCGGGGCCCCGGAGGCGGCGACGCCCACCGCGGGACGGCAGCCGGGGGCCCAGGGCGCTGCGGGGCATCCGGGTCCCCGCCGCCGCCGCCCGACCCCCCGGGCGGACGCCGCGGCGCGCGGGTTACCCCCGCAGGAAGTCGACGAGGAGCCGGTTCACGGCGTCCGGCGCCTCCTGCTGCACCCAGTGGCTCACGAACGGGAGGCGCTCCACCCGCAGCGGCCCGGCCACCTTCTCGATCGACCGCTCGAGCAGCATCGGGCTCATGTACGTGTCGTCCTCCCCCCACACGATCATCGTGCGGGCCGTGACGGGCGGCAGGTCGGGCGGGGGACGCAGCCACGTCTCGGGCGGGATGTTCGCGCGGTAGTAGCGCAGCGCCGCCGTCAGCGCACCGTCCTGGCGCAGCGCGTCGACGTACGTCTCGCGGTCCTCCTCCGTGAACGTGCCGGGGGCGGCGGTGTCGAACACGAACCGGCGCAGGTTCGCGTAGTCGTCCTGGGACAGCCACTCCTCCGCCACCCCCGCGAACTGGAAGAGCAGCATGTACCAGCTTCGGCGCTGCTGCTCCGGGATGCGCCGGGCCTCCGCCGACGCCACCGGGTGCGGGGAGTTCAGGATCGTGAGGCTGCGCACCCGCTCCGGCGCCCGCGCCGCGGTCGACCACGCCATGCTGCCGCCCCAGTCGTGGCCCACCAGGTGCGCGCTCTCGTGGCCCAGGGCGCGGATCAGGCCGACGACGTCCTCCACCAGCCGGGGAAGCGCGTAGTCCTCGGTGCGGTCCGGCCGGTCCGAGCCGCCGTAGCCGCGCAGGTCCGGCGCGACCGCGTGGAAGCCGGCGTCGGCGAGCGCGGGAAGCTGGTGCCGCCACGAGTACGACAGCTCCGGGAACCCGTGCAGGAGCACCACCGGCTCCCCGGCCCCCGCCTCCCGCACGGCGAGCCGCACCTGCCCCACGTCGACGTGCCTCACGCCGCGCGCCTCACCGGAACCGCCGGCTTTCCCGGATCACCCACAGGATCACGAGGGCGAGCGCGACGATGAGCGCCACCACCCCGAGCGGCGTGAGCCGGTCGCCGAGGAGGGGGAACCCCCCGATCAGCAGGAACGCGATGCCGGCGCCGGCGACGATGATCACCGTGCGCATCCACGGCTTCAGCACGAGCCAGGCCAGGCGGTTCTGCCGGAAGTAGTTGTACCCCCAGGCGATCATCGCGGCGACGAAGATCACCGTGATGATCTGGTTCGCCGACACGGCGATGCTCGTGAACCCCTTCTCCCACACGAGCACGAGGCCCGCGATCGCCGCGATGATCAGGAAGTTTCGGATCCCCGCCCGGTTCACGGGCGCAAGGATGTCACACCACCCGGCGGCCACGCGCGGCCACCGCCGTGCGGGCGGCTACCCGTGCGCCTCGGCGCTGAGGCGCGCGACGAGGTCGGCGAGGGTCGCCGTGCCCGCGTCCTTGCCGTGGCGGGCGCGCAGCGACACCTCCCCCGCCTCCGCCTCCCGGTCGCCGACGACCACGAGGTACGGGACCTTCGCGAGCTCCCCCTCGCGGATGCGCTTCCCCACCGACTCGCCGCGGGCGTCGACCTCGGCGCGCAGCCCCGCGGCGCGCAGGGCGTCGCGCACCTCCCCCGCGTAGGCGGCGTGGCGGTCGGCGATCGGCAGGATCCGCGCCTGCACCGGGGCGATCCACAGCGGGAAGTCCCCGCCGGTGTGCTCGATGAGGATGCCGATGAACCGCTCCAGGGACCCGGAGATCGCGCGGTGGATGATGACCGGGCGCTCCTCCACGTCCCCCGCCGAGGTGTACGACAGGTCGAAGCGCTCCGGCATGTAGAAGTCGAGCTGGCAGGTGCCGAGCTGCCACGCCCGCCCCATCGTGTCGGTGACGTGGAAGTCGATCTTCGGCCCGTAGAACGCGCCGTCGCCCTCCTTCAGCTCGTGCGGCCGGTCCCCGATCGCGGAGCGCAGCGCCGCCTCCGCCGCGTCCCACATCTCCCGGGTGCCGCTCGCCTTCTCGGGACGGGTCGCGAGGTGCAACGTGACGTCCTCGAAGCCGAACCGCGCGTAGAAGCGGTCGACGAGCCCGAGGATCGCCTGCACCTCCTCGTGCACCTGGTCGAGGCGGCAGAACACGTGGGCGTCGTCCTGGGTGAACGCCCGCACGCGGAACAGCCCGTGCAGCACGCCGGACAGTTCGTTGCGGTGCACGTGGCCGAACTCGGCGAGGCGCAGCGGCAGGTCACGGTAGCTGCGCCGGCGGCTGCGGAACACGAGGCAGGCGCCGGGGCAGTTCATGGGCTTCACCGCGAAGCCCTGCCCCTCCACCTCCGTGAAGTACATGTTCTCTTTGTAGTTGTCGTAGTGGCCGCTCTGGTGCCACAGGTGGTCCGACAGGATGGTGGGGGTGCGGATCTCCTGGTAGCCCATCCCGGCGAGCTCGTCGCGCAGGTAGCCCTGGATGGCGTTCACCACCACCATCCCCTTCGGCAGCCAGAACGGGAAGCCGGGGCCGGCGTCGTCGAAGTGGAAGATCTCCATGTCGCGGCCCACGCGGCGGTGGTCGCGGGCGCGCGCCTGCTCGAGCCGGGCGAGGTGCGCGTCGAGCTCCGCGCTGGTGGGGAACGCCGTCGCGTACAGCCGGGTCAGCATCGGGTTCTTCTCGCTGCCGCGCCAGTAGGCGCCGGCGACCGACAGGAGCTTCACCGCACCGATGCGGCCGGTGTCCTGCAGGTGCGGCCCGCGGCACAGGTCGACGAAGTCGCGCTGGCGGTAGATCGACACCTGGGTCTCGCCCTGGCGGGCGAGCTCCTCCACCTGGTCGACCTTGTACGGGTCGCCGCGCTCCCCGAAGTACTCCCGGGCGTCCGCGATCGACATGACGGTGCGCTGGAACGGCGCCTTCGCCTTCACGATGCGCCGCATCTCCGCCTCGATGGCGGGGAAGTCCGCCTCCGTGATCGGACGCGGCGGGTCGAAGTCGTAGTAGAAGCCGTCCTGGATCGGGGGGCCGAAGCCGAGCCGCGTGCCGGGGATGACGGACTGGACCGCCTCCGCCATGACGTGCGCCGCGGAGTGGCGCATCACGTACAGGTACGGGTCGCCGCTCTTCGCCGTGACGATCTCCACGCGCTCACCGTCGCCGAGCGGCAGCGCAAGGTCGCGCACCTCCCCGTCGACGGCGACGGCGACGGCGGCGCGGGCGAGGCCCGGCCCGATCGCGGCGGCGGCGTCGTGCCCGCTGGCGCCGGCCGGCAGGTCGAGGGTGTTGCCGTCCGGGAGGACGATGCGGATCGTGTCGGCCATGGTGCCGGAACCTACCCGCCCCGCGAGGGACTTGCCCGCCGCGCGCAACGGGGGGATCATCAGGCCGTGCGCCTCTGGGGCTTCCTGTACGAGCCGGACGGCCGGGCCAGGACCATGCGCCTCGTCGTCACGCTCATCGTGCTCGTCGCGCTGGCGTTCTTCGGGACGGTCCTGCTGTTCGCGACGCCGGCCGTGTCCGGCTCCACCCCGGTGCAGGTGGCGTGGGTGCTGTTCGGGGTCGTGGGGCTGAAGCTCCCGCTGATCCTGCTCCTGTGGCATTTCGTGATGCGCAACCGGGAGTGGCCGGGGCGCCGCCCGGAGTGGAGTCGCCGCGAGTCACGTGAGATCCTCGCGTACATCCAGATGGAGGCGGCGCGCGCGGAGTCGCATCCCGACGCCGAGGCCCGCCTCGCATACCTGTCGGGGGAGGCGTGGAACGTGGCGGACGCGCTCGGCGGCGAGGAGAAGGTGGACGCCCTGACGGTTGCGCTCGCGGTGGACGAGCGCCGGGCGCGCCTGGCGGGGAAGGACCGCTAGCGGATGCCGCCATTGCCCCCGGGCCGCCACCTCGACCTTCTCCTCGCCGCGCTCGGCACGGAGGAGCGTGCCCAGCGCGCCCTGCTGGCGGGTGACCGGGAGGCGGCGCTGCCGGAGTTCGCCCGCGCCGCCGACCTCTACCGCCTGTCGTGGCGGGTCGCCCCGCCGCGCAGCTACGGCCGTTTGATCGGGATGCTGAAGGCGGCGGTGATCGCGGGGGACGCGCAGGACGAGGCGATCTACGCGCTCGCGTCGGCGGGCACGGCGTGCGACTCCCCGCCCGCCGCGTACGTCGTGGCGCTCGCCGCGACGGTCCGCGGCGACGACGACCTGGCGCGCCGCGCCGCCCGGGCGATGCGCGGCGGCGACGGCGCGTTCAGCCGCACGGCCGCGGCGCTGGAGGCGCTCGCGAACCACGACGTGGAGGGGTACCGCACCGCGCTGCGGGAGATCGTGGCGTCGTTCGAGGAGCGCGAGGAGCACCTGACGGGCGTGGCGATCGCCGACACGGCGGTGATGCTGGACGCCCTCGCCGCCGCGCGGGGG
>JBFLWO010000210.1:0-4731 GCA_040757755.1 Actinomycetota bacterium | reverse complement strand
GGCCGCGGCCGTCGCCGGCCACACCAGCACCACCAGGGTGACGAGGTCCGCGACGAGGAGCGCGAAGGAGACGCGGCTGTCGCGTCCGCGCGCCCCCGACGGGTCGTCCAGGCCGCGGCCGCGAAGCGCGCGCCGCGGGCTGCCGACCCGCGTCCCGGACGTCGAGGTGGTCACAGCCCCCGGGGCGCCGGGCCCCGATGCCTACCCGTGGCGGAACCCGCCGTCGTCACCGCACTCCCTCCGTGGATCTGAGCTCCGCGCATCCCGTGCCCGCTCTCCCGTCGTGCCTATGGGAAGAGCGAGGGTAACCGTCCCGGTTACGGATTTCACACGTCTAAGGACTAGGTTCGGCCCCTGGACGAAAGACCAGTGGTGCCGCCTCCGGCCCGCCCGTTCGTCTAGCCGCGGCCTCGCGATGCGCGGCCGTCTCGCCCTCCGGGACGGCGCGCCCGGAGCGCGTACCGCCTAGTAGAACTCGGCGATCCTGACGCCGCTCTGGAGCTGCTCGGCGTCGTAGTCCATCTCCTCCTCGAGGTTCGGCGGGACCCGAACCGGGAGGTCGACCTGGAACTCGCCGCTCTCGTCCGCGTGCTCCTTGTAGTACGCGGCGAAGTTCGCGATCTGGAAGCCGAGCACCTCGTGGGTGTCGGGGTCGAAGAAGACCGTGACGCCCTTGCTGTTCGTCACCGCCGAGGCCCGGTCGTGACCCTTGTGGATCACGCGGTACACGTCCTTCTCGGCGTCGTAGTGGGGATCGGCCACGAGTCCGTCTCCTCGATCTCTCGTCATGCTCCGCGGTGCGCGATGGTAGCACCGGCCCCCCGCGCCGGCGCCGGGCCCCCCGGGCGAGGCGCCCGCCCCCGCGGGCGCGGGACGAACGGCCGGGCGTTCGCCACTTGACGTTCCCGTTTGCGAGTCGGTAGCGTGCCGTGGATTCGCGGCACAGCGGCGCCGCGGGACCGACTGTGCCGTCCCTTCGGCCATCGCACCGGCGGCGCCGGTACCACGGCCGTGGGGGACCCCCGAGCTTCCGATGAGGAGGACCCGATTGCGCGAGGCAACGCCTGACCTGCGCGAAGCGCGCCGGATGCTGGCGAAGGGCATCGTGATCGCCGGAGTCGGCGAGACCGAGCAGGGCATCCTGCCCGACAGGGGATCGTTCCAGCTCCTGGCCGAGGTCACGAAGATCACCCTGGACGACGCCGGTATCGAGCTCAAGGACGTCGACGGTCTCGTCACGGCCTTCAGCTTCGTGGAGTCCACCCTGATGCACGCGACCACGCTCGCGGACTACCTCGGCATGGAGCCGGGCTACTTCGCGTCGGTCGCCGTCGGTGGCGCCACCGCCCCCCTGATGGCCGTCCAGGCCGCCCTCGCCATCGACGCCGGCCTCGCCGAGACCGTCCTGTGCGTCCGCGGCGACAACACCCGGTCCGGGATCAGCTCCTCCGGGATGATCGCCATGGCGCGCGAGATGAGCCACGGCGCCTTCGAGGCCCCCTACGGGCTCACCACCATCGGTGGTTACGGGCTGCTCGCCCAGCGGTACATGCACGAGCACAACGTGCCGCAGGAGGCTCTCGCCCAGGTCGTGGCCACGCAGAGCGAGCACGCCGCCCTCAAGTGGAACGCCATGCTCCGCAACGTCGTCACCGTCGATGACGTCATGAACGACCGGTGGATCGCCACCCCGTTCCACGCCATGGACTGCTCCCTGGTGTCGGACGGCGCCGCCGCCTTCCTCGTCACCACCGAGGCCCGCGCGAAGAGCATGCGGAAGAAGCCCGTCTACATCACGGGCATCGGCGAGGGCTACTCGCACCAGTACATCACCGAGGCGAAGTCGGTGGACGGCGTCCGCCAGGGCCTCGGCCGCGCCGGCCG
Source organism: Actinomycetota bacterium (assembly GCA_040757755.1). Taxonomy (GTDB): domain Bacteria; phylum Actinomycetota; class Thermoleophilia; order Miltoncostaeales; family Miltoncostaeaceae; genus JBFLWO01. The sequence goes on along the minus strand of JBFLWO010000210.1, from coordinate 2,847 downwards.
GCGCGCGATGGAGGTCGCGGGCATCACCCCGCAGGACCTCGACGTCGCGCAGATCTACGACTCGTTCTCCTTCACCCCGCTGATCGCGCTCGAGGGCTTCGGCATCTGCGGCCCCGGCGAGGCCGGCGACTGGATGCTCGAGGGCAACGGCAAGCTCGGCTCCTCCCTGCCGGTGAACACGCACGGCGGCCTCATCCGCCAGGCGCACCTCGGGGCCATGCACCACATCGTGGAGGCCGTCCTCCAGCTCCGCGGCGAGGCCGACGACACCGAGCGCGGCGGCGGCAACCACCAGGTGCCCGACGCGAAGCTCGCGATCACCAACGGGTCCGGCGGCATCCTGGCCGCGACGAGCGCCCTCGTCCTGTCCTCCGAGCCGCCCTCGGCGGCCTGAGCTGCGAGGAGAAGCCATGTCTCAGCAGACGTCCGCCGAGAAGACGGCCTACACCAAGCCCCTCCCCGACATGCGCCCCGACGGCGTGAAGTTCTGGGAGGGCACGAAGGAGCACAAGCTGCTCCTCCCCACCGACACGAGCGGCAAGCCCTTCTGGTACCCCCGGGCGCTCGCCCCGGGGAACCTGGACGAGGTCCAGTGGGTCGAGTCCACCGGTGAGGGGACCATCTACACCTACTCGATCCACTACATCGGACCGAGCAAGGCCTACAAGGGTGACCCGCCGCACATCGTGGCCCTCGTCGACCTCGACGAGGGGGTCCGGCTCATGACGAACATCGTGAAGGACGAGGAGGGCTACCCCTCCATCGACCCCGCCGACGTGAGCATCGGCCAGCGCGTGCGCGTCGTCTTCCACGACGTCACCGACGAGATCACCCTGCCCAAGTTCACCCCGGCCTGAGGCCGGACCGCGACGAGTTCCGAGAAGGGGGCGTTGACGAAAGATGGCCGCGACCGAGTGGAGCGACTGGTACACCCGCGAGGACCCCACCAAATGGGTCCTCGCCGAGATCCTCAAGCGGCGTGCGGCCGAGCACCCCGACCGTGATCTCCTGAAGTTCGGGGACCGGCCCTGGGTGAGCTACGGGGAGATCAACGCCCGGTCCAACCGCATCGCCAACGCCCTGCTCGCGCGGGGCGTGGCGAAGCAGGAGTCGGTGAGCGTCATGCTCCCGAACTGCGAGGAGTTCCTGCCCGTGTGGTTCGGGACCCTCAAGGCGGGGGCGGTGATGAGCTCCATCAACACCGCCTACAAGGGCGACTTCCTCTCCTGGACGATCAACCTCGTCGAGGCGAAGAAGATCGTCATCGCCGACGCCTACCTGGACCGGCTCGCCCTGATCGCCGACGAGCTGCCCAAGCTCGAGCACGTCATCGTGCTGAACACCGGCAACCCCACCGCGGACGTGCCGGCCCGGTTCTCCTCGGAGACCCTCGAGGAGCTGTTCACGGCGTCCGACGCGGAGCCCGGCCTCGAGTACTCGTGGGTCGACGACGCCCGCATCATGTTCACGTCCGGCACCACCGGCCGCAGCAAGGGCGTCATCAAGCAGAACGCCGCCGACTACTTCTCGGCGCGCGGCCTGCTGGAGGGCATCTCCAAGCTGAACGGCAAGGACATCTCCGAGATGAGCGACGAGACGTTCTTCTCCTGCCTGCCGCTCTTCCACTCGAACGCGCAGGTGCTGTCCGGCTACCCGGCGCTCGTCTGCGGCGGCCGGGTCGCCTACACGGAGCGGTTCTCCTCCAGCCAGTTCTGGAAGCAGGTCATCGACGCCGAGGCCACGATCTTCAACTCGATCGGCGCCGTCAGCTACTTCATCTGGAACATCCCGGCGTCCGACCTGGACCGGGCCCACAAGGTCCACACCGTGTTCGCCGCGCCGGCCCCGAAGGACATCTACTACGACTTCGAGAAGCGGTTCGGGATCAAGTTCATCGAGGGGTACGGCCTCACCGAGACCGGCATGGCCACCTACATGGACCCCACCCGCCCGCCGATCCCCGGCTCGTGCGGCAAGGCGAACCCGGGCTACGAGGTCACCATCGTCGAGCCGGGCACCGACCGGCCGCTCCCGCCCAACACCCCGGGCGAGATCGTCGTCGACATGCGGATCCCGAACATCGTCATGCGCGCCTACTACGGCATGCCGGAGAAGACCGCCGAGGACTTCCGCAACCTGAAGCTCCACACCGGCGACCTCGGCCGCATGGACGAGGACGGGTACGTCTACTTCATGGACCGCGTGAAGGACTACATCCGCCGTCGCGGCGAGAACGTGTCCTCCATGGAGGTCGAGCGGATCTGCTCCGACCACCCCTCCATCAAGGAGGCGGCGGCGATCGGCGTGAAGGCCGGCGAGGGCGCCTCGTCGGAGGACGAGATCATGATCGTCTGCATCCCCGACGGCGACGCGCCGGACTTCAAGGAGTTCGTCGACTGGCTCGCCGCCCGGATGCCGTACTTCATGGTGCCCCGGTACGTCCGGTTCGTCCCCACGCTCCCCAAGACGCCGACCGAGCGCGTCCAGAAGGTGAAGCTCCGCGACGAGGGCATCACCGCCGACACCCTGGACCGCGAGGACCCCAAGTGGGGAATCAAGGTCGCTCGCTGACGGATCTCCCGCCGGTTCGGCGCCGGGAGTCCCTTCCCGGACGATCCGACAGCGTGGAGCGCGCCGCCGTCCGCGGCTTCTGCGTCACACGCTCGAGGTGATCACGGCCCCGCATCCCTGTGACGGGACGCGGGGCCTGACACCCCAGTAACCCCTCAAGAGCCTCAGGAGGACTGGTCAGGTTGGCCGAGATCATCCGTTACGGAAGCTACGTCCCGAAGTACCGGGCGCCGCTGTCCGAGATCCAGTCCTTCCACGGCCGGGCGGGGCGGCCGC
>JBFLWO010000209.1:0-4749 GCA_040757755.1 Actinomycetota bacterium | reverse complement strand
GTCCGCCTCCTCGTACCGACCGCCCATGCGCCGGAACCCTGCCACCTCGCGCACCGCGCCGTGGCCGGGGCGGGTCAGTCCGTCAGGTCGTGCCACCGCGGCGGCGCGCCGGTGGCGAGGGCGTCCGCCATGTCCCGCACGCCGCTCAGGAACTTCACGTTGTGCACGCGGAAGAGCGTCGCGCCGCGGGAGCGGCACCACACGAGGAGCGCGGCGGTGCCGCCGAGCCTGCGCTTCGCCGGCGCCCCCGTCACCCCGCCGATCACCTTCTTGTTCGAGATCGGCACGAACACGGGCCGGCCGAGGGCGACGACCTCGCCGACGCGGCGGAGGATCTCCAGGTCCTGCGGCGGGGTCTTCCCCAACCCGATCCCCGGGTCGAGCGCGACGCGCTCCCGGTCGATGCCGGCGGCGTCGCATGCGGCCAGCCGGCCGCGCGCCCAGTCGAGCACCGCATCGACGACGTCACCGGGCGGCACCCCCGTGGAGTGCACCTTGGGACGGCCGAAGTAGTGGGTCACCACGACCCCCGCCCCGGACGCGGCCGCCACCCGCAGCATCTCCGGGTCGCGCAGGCCGGTCGGATCGTTCAGGATCGACGCGCCCGCGGCGAGCGCCGCCTCCGCCACCGGCGGCTTGAACGTGTCGACCGCGAGCGGCACCTCCACCCGGCCGCGCAGGGCCCGGATGACCGGCACGACGCGGGCGATCTCCTCCTCCGGGTCGAGGGGGCGGCCGGCGCGCAGCGACTCGCCGCCCACCTCCACCACGTCCGCCCCCTGGCCGGCCAGGCGCAGCCCGTGCGCCACGCTCCGCTCCACCCCCCAGTGCGCCCCCCGGTCCGTGAACGAGTCCGGGGTGGCGTTGACGATGCCGACGAGGCGCCCCCGCGCGCAGTCGAGCGCGCCGCCGGCGTGCCGCCAGTTCACCCGATGGAGCGTTCGAGGCGGCCGGGCGCGACGTTCGTCCACCGGGCCCGCACGCCGGCGGGCGCGACACGCGCCACCGTCACCTCCGCCTGCACCCCGTCGGCGCGCAGCGCGTCACGCGCCCGCTCCGCGACGGCGGCCGCCGCGTCCACGCGCGTCCACACCAGGATGGACGGGCCGGAGCCGGAGATCGTCACGCCGAGGCACCCGTCCCCGTCGACCAGGCCGCGCACCGCCTCGATGCCGGGCACGAGGGGCGCCCGGTACGGCTCGTGCAGCCGGTCGTGCAGCAGGTCCGGCAGGTCGTCGAGGCGGCCCTCCGCCAGGGCCAGGGCCAGCCCCACGGCGCAGCCCAGGGTGTCGCTGGCGTCGGCGAGGGGCACGCGCTCCGGCAGGGCGCGGCGCGCCTCGTCGGTCGACACCCGCACCGACGGCACCACCGTGACGAACGCGAGGTCCCGCGGGGTGGCGATGCGCTGCGCCCGGGGACCCGGGGTCACCGCGACGATCCCCCCCTCCAGGCACGCCGCGGCGTTGTCGGCGTGGCCCTCCAGGGCGGCGGCGCGCGCGAGGAGGTCGGCGGGGCTCCACCGCAGCCCGCCGATCGCGTTCGCCGCGACCAGGCCGGCGCACACCGCCGCGGCGGACGAGCCGAGGCCCCGCCCGAACGGGATGCGGTTGCGGCACTCCACCTCCAGGCCGTCCAGGCTCCCCAGCCCGTCGGCGAGCGCGACGCACACGAGGTTCGTGGCGTCCTCGGGGACGTCCCCCGCCCCCTCCCCCACCACCCGCACGGCGAGCGGCCCGGGGCGCCGCAGCACCCGCACCTCGTTGGCGAGGTCCAGCGCGACGGCGAGGACGTCGAAGCCCGGCCCCAGGTTCGCCGACGTCGCCGGCGCGGTGACCGACAGGGCCTCAGGCAAAGAGGGCCTCCTCCACCGCCTCGACGGCGGGCGGCAGGCGCACCACGGCGGGGCTCGACGCGATCGCCGTGTCCGGGTCCTTCAGGCCGTGGCCGGTGAGGACGCACACGACGCGGGAGCCGGGGGCGAACTCCCCGGCGGTGGCGCGCTTCACGAACCCGGCGATCGACGCCGCCGACGCCGGCTCGCAGAACACGCCCTCCGTGGAGGCGACGAGGCGGTACGCGTCGAGGATCTCCTCGTCGGTGACGGCGGCGACGTCGCCGCCGGAGTCGCGCATCGCCTGCAGGGCCTCGTCGCCGCGCACCGGGTCGCCGATGCGGATCGCGGTGGCGATCGTCTCCGGGTGGTCGACGCGACGGCCGTGCACGAGCGGCGCGGCGCCCGCCGCCTGGAAGCCGTGCAGGCGCGGCAGCGTCGCCGACGCCCCCTCCTCACGGTACTCCCGGAACCCCATCCACCAGGCGGTGATGTTGCCGGCGTTGCCGACGGGGATGCACAGGTGGTCGGGGGCGTCACCCAGGTCGTCGCACACCTCGAACGCCGCGGTCTTCTGCCCCTGCAGGCGGTCCGGGTTCACGGAGTTCACCAGCGTCACGTTGTGCCGGTCGGCGATCTCGCGCACCACGCGCAGCGCGTCGTCGAAGCTGCCGTCCAGGGCGAGGACCCGCGCCCCGTGCATCACGGCCTGGGCGAGCTTGCCGGCGGCGATCTTCCCCTCCGGGATCACCACGGCGGAGCGGATCCCGGCGCGCGCCGCGTACGCCGCCGCGGAGGCGGAGGTGTTGCCGGTGGAGGCGCAGATCACGGCCTCCGCGCCGTCCTCGACCGCCCGGGAGATCGCGACGGTCATGCCGCGGTCCTTGAAGCTCCCCGTGGGGTTCATCCCCTCGAGCTTCGCGAAGAGCTCCACCCCGAAGCGCTCCCCGAGGCGCGGGAGCGGCAGGAGCGGCGTGCCGCCCTCCCCGATCGACACGACGGGGGTGTCGGGGCCCACCGGCAGGCGGCTGCGGTAGCGCTCGATGAGCGGAGTCGTCCTCACTGGCCCCCCTCCCCCTCGCCGAGGACCCGCAAGAGCACGGGGGCCTCGCGCACCTCGGGGAGGGCGGCGATGCGCGCCACGGCGCTGCGCACACGCTCCTCGACGCAGCGGTGCAGCACCATCACGAGCTGCGCCCTCTCCCCCTGCCCCTTCTGCACGACGGTGAGGATCGACACGCCCTCCTCGCCGGTGATCGCGGCGATGCGCGCCAGCACGCCGGGGCGGTCCTCCACGGACAGGCGCAGGTAGAAGGCGGACACGCCCTGCCCGGGGGGGCAGAACGGGCGGCCCGCGTCGGCGAGGGCGTTGTGCAGGAACGAGCCCTTGTGGGTGCCGAGGATCGACAGGACGTCGGCGACGACGGCGGAGGCCGTCTCGGTTCCGCCCGCGCCCGGCCCCATCAGCATGATGCGCCGCACCGTGCTCGACTCGAGCACCACCGCGTTGTCCGGCCCCTCGATCGCGGCGAGGGGGTGGTCGGCGGGGACGAGGGCGGGGCCGACGTGCACGCTGATCGCCCCGTCGACGAGGCGGGCGTGGCCGATGAGCTTCACGACGAAGCCGAGGTCGGACGCCATCTCGATGTCGTGCGCCTCGAGGGCGTCGATGCCCTCGTGCGGCACGTCCGGCAGCAGCACCTTGGAGTGGAACGCGATCGACGCGAGGATCGCCATCTTCGCGGCGGCGTCCGCCCCGTTCACGTCCTCGGTGGGGTCGGCCTCGGCGTAGCCGAGCTCCTGCGCCCGGGCGAGGGCCTGCTCGTACGTCATGCCGCGCCGGCGCATCTCGGTGAGGATGTAGTTGGTGGTGCCGTTCACGATGCCGGCGACCGCCTGGATCTCGGCGGCGAGAAGCGATTCGCGCAGCACCTTGATGACGGGGATCGCGGCGCACACCGACGCCTCGAAGCGGATCTCGGTGCCGCTGGCGCTGGCCGTGTCGAAAAGCTCGGGGGCGCGGCGGGACAGGAGCTGCTTGTTGGCGGTGACGACGCCCTTGCCGGAGGTGAGCGCCCGCGTGAGGTAGCCGAAGGTGGGCTCGACGCCCCCCATCACCTCGATCACGATGCCGATGTCCGGGTCGTCGAGCACGTCGGCGGGGTCCGTGGTGAGGAGGGCGGGGTCCACGCCGGGGCGGGGCCGGGCGAGGTCGCGGACGAGGATGCCGCCGATCTCGAGGCGGTGGCCGGAGGCCCGCTCGATGGTGGGGCCCTGCTCGGCGAGCATCCGCACGACCGCCTGCCCGACGGTGCCGCAGCCGAGGAGGCCGACGCGGACCGCGTCGGGCGTCACAGGTCCCTCGCCACGATGTCCTCGTACGTCTCGCGCCGCACGACGAGCCGGGCGGCGCCGGCGTCGGCGAAGACGACGGCGGGGCGGGGCTGGCCGTTGTAGTTGCTCGCCATCGACACGCCGTACGCGCCGGTGGCGGGGAGGCACACGAGGTCGCCGACGCGCACCTCGGGCAGCGCCGCCTCGCCGACGAGGATGTCGCCGCTCTCGCAGTGCTTGCCGACGATGCGGTACGTGCCGGACGCCTCGGCGTCGGCGCGGTTCGCGAGGAGCGGCTCGTACACCGCGCCGTACAGCATGGGGCGCAGGAGGTCGCTCATCCCGCCGTCGACGGCGGCGTACGTGCGGATGCCGGGGATGTCCTTCACCGTCCCCACGCGGTAGACGGTCACCCCGGCGCGCCCCACGATGCTGCGGCCCGGCTCGACGATGACGCGGGGGACCGGGAGCCCGGCGGCGCTCCACGCCTCGCGGACCCCGTCCATCACGACCTCGGCGAGGCGCTCCACGGGGGGCGGCGCGTCGGCGGCGGTGTAGGCGACGCCGAGCCCGCCGCCCATGTT
>JBFLWO010000208.1:0-4756 GCA_040757755.1 Actinomycetota bacterium | reverse complement strand
GCGCCATCTCCTCCTTCGCCCGCGCGACGAGGTCGGCGGCGGAGAGGAGCTCGTCCATCGTCGCGGCGCCGCGCTGGTGCCGGAGCCTCACGGTGTCGTAGTGGACGCGGGCGAGGGCGAGGCGCATCTCACCCGGCGTGTCGAGGCGTGTGTCCGGGGTCATGCGGCCTCCCGCAGGTCCCGGCGGCGCTCCCGCGTCTCCCCCGCCGACACCAGGTCGTTCAGGTGGTAGATCGCGGCGCGCCGCCGCGCGGCGATCCGGGCGCGCTCACGGTCCAGGTCGACCTCAAGGACGTCGAGACGCGCCAACTCCAGGTGCACACGCCTGAGCGTCCGGTACGACCGCGTGGTCGCCATGGCAGGTAACCTCCTCGTGCGGCGCGACCCCTCCACACCCGCCGGCAGCGCCACTGCCGGAGCCCGGGGAGGCTGGGGTCGCGTTTCCATTTGCAGGGGCTTCGCGTGTGAAACCGCCCACGCCGCCCGACGCGGACGTACCGTCGTCCTCGATGTCGAACAGCTCCTCGACAGTCGAGCCGAGTGCGCGGGCGATCCGCAGGGCGTTGCTGACCCGCGGGTCGTACCCGGGGTCCCGCTCGATCCGCGTGATCGTCGCCTCGCTCACGTCCGCGCGGCGCGCCAGCGCCGGCCGCGACAGGTCGAGCCGGGTGCGCTCCTCTTTGACGGTGGACGGCATGGGCGACACCGTAGACCGTCTGAAACGCCCCGTCAAGTATGACCGGGCATAGGCGCCGTCTGTTGGCAGGCACCGGCATGGGCGACAGTGCATGCATGACCCGTCACTTCGGCCGGAACCTCGTCGCGGCGATGGATCTGCGCGGCCTCACGAACGCCGCTCTGGCGCGGAAGATGGAGATCGGGGAGCGGCAGATCACCCGGTGGCGGAGCTCTACGACCGCGCCGCGGCTCGAGAACATCGTGGCCATCGCCGACGCACTCGACGTCTCGGTGGACGCGCTTCTCGGCCGGGCGCCGCTGCCTACTCGGGAGGCGGGGGAGGGGGGAGGAGGCGCAGATCAGGACGCGCGCGCCGCCGCGCGCGCCGCCGCCGCCCAGGTCGTCGAGGAAGCAGCTCGGGGATCAGCCGAGCGAGCTCCAGAAAGTAGTCCTGCTCCGGTGACCCGTCCGGGAGCTCGCCGGCGAGGGACTGCATGACGGCCGCGGCGACGCGCGCGGAGGCCTCCGCGTCGGGGGTGCATGCGTCGCTGCGATGGTCCAACCTCGTCCTCCGGCGCCGGGGACCCGCTGGGGGAGGATTCCGGAGGCTACGGCGCCGGGGAGGATTCAGGAGTTTTTCAGGCTTTTGACCTGCAAATCGCGATGACGTAGGGTCGCCCGCGGTCTGATCGGGCGGCGCGTGAGGAGGCCGTCGAACCCATGCCCGGGAGGGTGCCGAGATGAGGTCGTCGGTTCTCGTGGGATCGTGCTTGGCTCTGGTGCTCGCCGCGCCCGCCGCCGCAGTGCCCGTCCGGGGCGTGAAGGCGAAGACGACCTCGAGCGGCGCGACGGTCACGGCCACCGTGACGCCGTCGGCGAGCGCCCCGGCGTGCGGTGTGCGGGTCGAGACGTTCTACGCGACGGCAGCGCGGCGGGCGCTCGCCACCGCGCATGGGGCGGCGGACGGCTGCAGCGGGGTGTCGGTGCGGGTCACGGGCCGCCTCGGGCGGGCGCCGGCTGCCGCGGCGCTCGTGTGCGTCCGGGCGAGCCAGGCCATCCAGGGTGGCAGGCGGTCCACCCACACGGCATGCACGCCGGTCCCGAAGCCGCCCGCGCCCCGGCCGGCGCCGGCGCCGTCATCCCCGCCGGCGAGCTCGAGCTGCGACCCGAACTACTCGGGGTGCGTGCCCCGCTACCCACCGGACGTCGACTGCTCGGACATCGTCGGCCCGGTGCGGGTCATCGGGAGCGACGTCCACGGCCTCGACCGCGACGGTGACGGGGTCGCCTGCGACGGCTAGGCTCGGCGGACGTGATGGCGCGCCGAACATGGTTCGTGGCCGCGGTTGCGGCCGTGGCGCTCACCGGCCCGGGGACCGCCGCCGCGGCTCGCCCTGACGTCGTCACCGCGACCGCGGCATGGATGCGGGGGCTCGGTATCCCCGTGCCGCCGCCACGCGTCGTCCCCGACGCTGATCCGCGTGCGACGGTGGATGACGCCCGCGTCGTCGACGGGGTGCTCATCGCCTCGCCACGCGTCATCAGGGACTGGCGGCGGGGCCGCCACGGGCTGGCCCTGCTGCATGAGCTCGTCCACACGGCGTCCCCCATGGTGCACCGCGACTTCGCGGCTGCCACGGAGGCGGAGCAGGCGATGGAGGAGGGCGTCGCTGAGGCCGTCGCGTGGGACCTGTGGCCGGCGTGGGAGCACCGGTTCGGCCCGGACGACTCCGCGGTCGTCGGGCGGTACCTGGATCAGAGGGAGTGGGTGCTGCGCGTATCCGCGGCGGCGACGCGGGGCGCCTCGGACTCCTGGCGGGCGCGGCGGTGGCGGTGGCGCCTCGTCAGCGGGGATCGCGCCTCGATGCTCACCGCCCTGCCGCCGCCGCTCAGGCGCCCGCCGCCCCTGTTCTAGCTTGCCCGAAAGGGCAGCGTGAGTATGGCGCGCTTGACGCCTGCCGTCCGGCGCGCCATACTCCCGTCATCAGGTACCCCCCCACCGAGGAGAGCCGACGATGACCGAGCAGACCACCCGGACGATGGCCCAGCGGCACCGCGCCGAGATCAACGCGCACGACGGTGAGGACCCCTGGAACGACCTGCTCTTCCAGCTGGACGACCTCGACACCGAGGCGTCGGACGACGAGGAGCTCGTCTTCGCGGACGGGTCCCGCCTCTACTACCAGCGGGGCGCGCAGTTCGGTGGCCCGTGGGTGGAGGGCGTCCGCTCCGTCGGCGGCCAGACGGTGACCTGGTAGCGACGACGATCACGATGGGAGGAACGATGCGCGCGAGGACGATCACGGCGACCAAGCTGAGCGACCGCAGCGTGGTCCGCACCGTGCGGGTCACGCAGACGGGGCGTGAGGCGGCTCTGATCCGCCTGTCCCGCAAGTGCGGCGGCAGGGACGGCTTCCACCGCGACGGCGCCTACGTCGGCCCCGACCGGTGGCTCGGCCAGCCGATGATTAGGGTGGATCACAGCTCCTGGTCGCTCGGCCCCATGTGGTCCATCGACGAGGAGGAGACGGCGGTGGCCACGTACCCCGCCCACCTCGACGCCGTGTCCGGCCGGCTGTGGATCGAGACGGACGGCGAGGACACGGACCTCATCCACATCGGCGGCCTGGTCCTCCCCACCGAATGCCAGCTGGAGCCGTGGGGGGAGGACGAGTACGACTTCCAGCGCGCGGACGACGCTCTCGCGGACGGCGGGTGGCGGCGGGTCGGTGAGTGGGACGAGGCGCGAGCGCCGGAGAACATCACCTGCCTCGTCGAGCCCACCGGGGGGCAGCCCGGCTGGATGGACGCCCCCAGGAACGCGTAGATGGCGTCGACGTCCTCCATGCTGGCGCGGGTCGCTCAGGCGGCCCGCGCGCACGCCCGCGCCCAGGCCCGCGCGGACGCGCTCCTCGCCGAGCGCGACGGGGTGATCCGGGAGGCCCTCCACGCGGGTGAGCAGGGCGCGGCGGTCGCCCGCGCCGCCGGCGTGTCGATGCAGCGGGTCACGGACATCGCGAAGGGCCGCCGCTGATGGGGCAGTCCCGGGAGAAGGCGGAGCGCCGGTGGTGGCGCACCGCCGCCGGCCAGGCCGCGGAGCGCGCCGCGGAGCGCGCGCGCCTCGTCGAGGAGGTGTATCCGCACGCCTGGCGGGCGCTCGACTGGTACCGGGACCGCCGCGGCCAGGACGGCCTGCCGGAGTGGCCGTCGTGGTGCTGGGTGCCGATGGCCGGCGCGTACGCCGTCGTCAGCGGCGGCGGCGGCAACCGCGTGCCGCCGGAGCGCGGCACCGACATCGCCGCGGTCGCCGCCCTCGGCGCCTGGAGGACGACGCAGGGCGTGTACCTCCTCGACGACGACCTCGCCGCCGCGCTCCGCGACACGGACCTCGGGGACCGCCTGCCCTCCGGCGTGCTGTGGCGCCTCCCCGAATGGGCGCCGTACGTCACCGCGCCCGGCGGCCTCCTGCCGGACGCGGTCGTCGGCGTGTGGGCGCACCTCGAGTGGGACGTGGTCGCGGAGCGGCCGGAGCTCAGGCTGCTCCTGGACACGGTCGACGGGCGGCTGCTGCCCGTCGCGCTGCACCTGGACCGGCCGACGGTCGGGGAGGCGATCACCGCGGGCCTGGACGTCGCACGCCGCAACGCCGCCGCGAAGGGGGAGGACGTCCCGGCGCTCGCGGGGGACGTCACCCCCGCGCTGCGCCACGTCGTCGAGCCCGCCCTCTCCTGCGTCCTCTACCTCTGCACGCAGGAACCGGACGTCGCGCCGGAGGCCGCGTCCGCCCGCGCTGGTGGGGCCGCGGTCGCGCGGCCGGAGGGCGCCCCGACGGTGTGGGAGGTGGGGTGGCGGATCGGCGCCGCCCTCCGGGAGGCCGCGCAGCGCGAGCCCGGCGCTGCCGGCGGGGGTGGCGGGGGCGCCGGCCACGCGTCCCCCCGGGCGCACGTCAGGCGCGCCCACTGGCACACGTACCTCGTCGGGCCGCGGGCGGAGCCGCGGCGGGAGCTCCGCTGGATCAACCCGGTGCTCGTCGGCGCGGGGGACGCGGTGCCGACCGTGCATCGCGTCACCCCGGACT
>JBFLWO010000207.1:0-4768 GCA_040757755.1 Actinomycetota bacterium | reverse complement strand
GGCGGCAGGAGGAGGTCGAGCGGGCGCGCGAGGAGCGCGAGCAGGCGGCGGGCGGGACGCGCGGCGGGCGGTGCGGCCATGCCCCCACGGTAGGGGCGGCCGGCGCGCGGGTGGCGCGCGGATCGTGCCGGGATGCGCGCCCCCGCGTGCCGGATGGCGCGCGGGGGCGGGGCGGGTCAGGCCGGCTGCTGCGCCGCGTCCCAGGCGGCCTGAAGCGACCGCTCGTACGGCGCCCGGTGCACCCCCTGCTCCGTCACGATCGCCGACACGAGCCGCGCCGGCGTCCGGTCGAAAGCCGGGTTCGCCACCGGGGCGTCCGCCAGGGCCGCCTCCCGGCCGAACAGGGCGAGGCCGCGGACCTCCTCGGCGTGGCGCTCCTCGATCGGGATCTCCGCGGCCGACGGCAGCGACAGGTCGAGCGTCGACGTGGGGGCCGCCACGATGAACGGGATGCCGTGCTCGCGCGCCAGGACCGCCAGCCCGTACGTGCCGATCTTGTTCACCACGTCACCGTTCGCGGCGATCCGGTCCGCCCCCACGACGACGTGGCTGACCCGCCCCTCCGCCATCATCGTCGCCGCCATGTTGTCGGCGATCAGGGTGTAGGGGATCCCCTCCCGGTCGAGCTCCCACGCCGTGAGCCGCGCCCCCTGCAGGAGCGGCCGGGTCTCGTCCACCAGCACCCGCACGGTCGCGTCGGCGGCGTGCGCGGCGCGCACCACCCCCAGCGCCGTGCCGTAGCCGCCGGTCGCGAGGGCGCCGGCGTTGCAGTGCGTCAGGATCCGCGCGCCGCGCGTGATGAGCGGCAGAGCGTGCTCCCCCATCCGCTCGCAGCGGCGCACCTCGTCGTCGTGAACGCGACGCGCGGCATCGGCGAGAGCCGCGCGCAGGGCGTCGACGGGGCCGGGATGCGACGCCGCGAGCCGCGCCTGCGCGTCGACGGCCCAGGCGAGGTTCACCGCCGTGGGGCGCGCCTCGCGCAGCGCCCGCGCCGCCCGCGCCACCTCGGCCCGCAGGGCGTCGAGGTCGTCCGGCCCGCGCGCCGCGGCCAGCGCCACCCCCATCGCGCCCGCCACCCCGATCGCCGGGGCGCCCCGCACCACCATCGACCGGATCGCCTCCACCACCTCCGGCCAGGCGGCGAGCCGCACCCAGGCGACCTCCCGCGGCAGCCGCGTCTGGTCGAGGAGCACGACCTCCCCGCCCTCCAGGCGCAGGATGTCGGCGGGGCGCAGCCCCTCCGGGGCCTCCCGCGCCGGCGCCGCCGAGCTCACGTCCCCTGCTCCCACGACGCCAGGTACCTCTCCTGCTCGGCCGTCAGCACGTCGATGTCCACCCCCATGGTCTGCAGCTTCAACCGCGCGATCTCCGCGTCGATCTCCTGCGGCACGTCGTACACCCTCCGCTCCAGCCCCGCCCCGTGCCGCACGAGGAACTCCACGGCGAGCGCCTGGTTCGCGAAGCTCATGTCCATCACGGCCGCCGGGTGCCCCTCCGCCGCCGCCAGGTTCAGGAGCCGCCCCTCCGCGAGGAGGTACACCCGCCGCCCGTCCGGGAACGCGTACTCCCGCACGAACGGCCGCACCTCCCGGACGCTCGCCGCGAGCGACGCCAGCGCCGGCAGGTCGAGCTCCACGTTGAAGTGGCCGGCGTTCGCGATGATCGCGCCGTCCTTCAGGTCGCGCATGTGCTCCCCGCGCAGCACGTGGACGTTCCCGGTGGCGGTGAGGAAGATGTCGGCGACGCGGGCGGCCCGGGCGACGGGCATCACCTCGAAGCCGTCCATCACCGCCTCCAGCGCCCGCAGGGGATCCACCTCCACCACGATCACGTGCGCCCCCAGGCCGCGCATCCGGCTCGCCAGGCCCCGGCCGCACCAGCCGTACCCCGCGATCACCGCGCGCTTCCCCGCGATCAGCACGTTCGTGGCGCGCAGAAGCCCGTCCACGGTGGACTGCCCCGTCCCGAAGCGGTTGTCGAACATGTGCTTGGTGCGGGCGTCGTTCACGGAGATGACGGGCATCCCGAGCTTCCCCTCCCGCTCCAGAGCGCGCAGCCGCAGCACCCCGGTCGTCGTCTCCTCGGTGCCCCCGACGATCCCGTCGAGCATCTCGCGCCGCTCCGCGTGCAGCACCCCGGCGACGTCGGCGCCGTCGTCCATCGTGACGTGCGGGGCGTGGTCGACGGCGGCCGCGATGTGCGCGTAGTACGTCGCGTCGTCCTCGCCGCGGCGGGCGAACACCGACACGCCATGGTCCTCCACCAGGGCGGCGGCGACGTCGTCCTGGGTGGACAGCGGGTTGCTCGCGGCGAGCACGATCTCCGCCCCGCCGGCCGCCAGGGCGCGCATCAGGTTCGCGGTCTCCGCCGTGACGTGCAGGCACGCGGACACGCGAAGCCCCGTGAACGGCCGCTGCGCCGCGAACCGGTCGCGGATCGCGCGGAGCACCGGCATCTCCCGGTCCGCCCACTCGATCCGCCGCCGCCCGGACGGGGCGAGCCCCGTGTCGGCGACGTCGTATGCGGGGAAGGGGGTCACGTGCTCACGTCCTGCTGGGCGGCGCGGCATTCGCCGCCGGGACGCTACCCCCGCGGGTCGGGACCGCGCCCGTACCCCGTCGTCGCGAGGCGCCCCTTCAGCTCCTCGATGAGCGTCACGGGCCCCGGGTCGACACCGCGCAGAAGCCCCATGTACACGGAGACGTGGTCGCCGAGGAGCACCAGGTCGAGGGCGCGCCCCAGCGCCGTGCCGCCCTCCCCCGTCACCGACGCCACGCCCCGGACCCGTGCCTCCACCAGCTCCCCCGTCAACTCGAAGCGCCGCTGCACCTGCCGGTGGTGGTGCGGGTCGCGCAGCATCACCACGTGGGCGCGCGCTCCGAACGCCCCCGGCTTCTCGAAGCCGACGATCTCGTTGTGGTCGAGCTCGGGGAGCTCCGCCCAGAACGCGGGGGCCTTCGCGTTCTCGTTGATCTGCGCCTTCCAGCGGCGCGCCACCGCCGACGTCGTCTCGGCCCCGTACACGAGCGGCACGGCCCCCTCGAGGGCGGCCGCGAGCTGCCGCGCCGGGTTCTCGCCGGCCGGCGCCCCCGGCCCGTACGCGGCGACGCCGCGGGCCAGGACGTCGCGGGCGTCCGCCAGGTCGCCGTCCACGTCGGGCACCACGCCGAGCCGCGCCAGCACCACGAGGAGCGGGCCGAGCAGGTGGTAGAAGGCCGCGCGGGGCTGCAGGCCCGGCGGCACCCGCACGATCGGCACCCCCTGCGCGCCGTAGAACGACTCGAGCTTGCCGCCGCTCGTCACGCCCACCACCAGGCAGCCGCGCTCCACGGCCTGCATCGCCGCCGTGAGCGTCTCCTCGGTGCGACCCGAGTAGGACATGAGGACGACGAGCGTGTCGTCCCCCACCCACCCCGGCAGGGCGTAGTCGCGCAGCGTCACGACGGGGCGCCGCAGCCGCTCCCGGTACACGGACGCCACGATGTCCCCCGCGATCGCGGAGCCGCCCATCCCGCACACCGCCACCGCGCGGACCGCCTCGGGCGGGAACGGAAGCTCGACGGCGGCACCGCCCGCGACGCCCGCCTCGAGTGCCTCGACGGCGCGTCCCGCCTCCGCGACCATCCCCAGGCTGTCGAGCTCGAGGGCATCCGCCCAGTCGAGTGCCGTCACGTCCACCCCCTCGTCGTCACCGCGATCCGGGCAGGCTACCCCACCCGGCGGCGCGCCCCGGTGGGGATCCGGCGTCACCCGGCGCCGAGGATCTCCGCGTACAGGGCGCGGGTCGCGCCGCTCGGCTCGGTCCCCTGGGCGCGGCGAAGCTGCGCCCGGCACGCGTGGTACTGGCGCAGCGCCAGGGCGAGCTCCCCGGAGCGGGCGTAGGCGCGCATGAGCCCCCGGTGCCACGCCTCCCGCTCCGCGTCGACGCCCAGGAGCGCCTGGTACCGGACCGCCGCCTCCGCCGACCTCCCGGCCTTGAGCAGGGCGGCCGCGAGACGCTCGAGGACGGACACGCGGGCGTCCTCCACCTCGACGCGCAGGGAGGCGCACCACTCCTCGAACGGCCACTCCGGAAGGAGGCGCCCCGTGTAGGCGGCCTCCGCCGCCTCCAACCCCGCCAGGCCGTCGTCGCCGCCGGCGGCCGCGAGGTCGAGGAACTCCGCGACGTCCCACCGGTCGCGCGGGCCGAGCACCAGGCGGTATGCCTCGTCCTCACCGACGATCAGGCTCGACGGCACGCCGCGGCCGAGGTCCGGCTCGAGGGCGCGGCGCAGGTCGTGGAGGGTGACGTACAGGGCGGCGAGGCCCCGCTCCGGCGGCAGCGCCGGCCAGAACCACTCGACGAGCATCTCGCGGTGCACCGGCCCGCGCGCGCACGCCAGCGCCGCGAGGATCCCCCGCGCCTTGCGCCGCACGAACGCGGAGTCGGGCACCTGGGCGTCGCCGCGCCACACCGTCAACCCGCCGAGGGTGACGAGGCGCACCGGCGGGCGGGGCCGGGTGAGGATCCGGCGCTCGGAGCGGCTCGCCGCCGCCCGGACCCCCGGGTCGGCGTCCCGCACGAGGCGCCCCAGGGACGCGATCTCCACCTCGCTCCCCTCCCCCGCCACCGCCGCGAGGGCCGCCCGGGCACCCGGGGCGCGCACCGCCGACACGCAGTCGGCGAACACCTCCCGCCCGCAGGCCGCCGCGATCCGCGCCGCCATCGCGCGTCGCGCCGGGGCCGCGTCCAGGACGCGGGTCAGGATCGGCGCGGCGAGACGCCGGT
>JBFLWO010000206.1:0-4786 GCA_040757755.1 Actinomycetota bacterium | reverse complement strand
CGAAGGTGTCGACCGTCGAGGGGCCGGCGATCACCGTCCCGCCCGGCGAGGTCGCGTCGGCAGTCGCGGACTGCCCCGCCGGTCAGCGCGCCACCGGCGGCGGGTTCTTCTCCAGCGTCGCGTTCACGGCCGGGTCCGTCCCGGGAACCACGCGGTGGGCAGTGATCGTCGCCAACACCACGACGATCAGCGTGAACGTCAACGCCTACGTCGTCTGCGTGGCGCCCTAACCCGGCGCCGCGGTGGGGTCGGTCATCGTCGGGGAGGACCGGCCCCACCGCACCACCCTCCGCCGCATCCCTTCCCGGCAGGCGGAGCGTGCACGGCGGGGACGCCTACGAAAGCTGCCGAGCCCGGGCGCGCCATCAAGCACGATCCGCACGATCACGCACGCACCGGGCCGATCGCGTCGGCGAGCCACGCATCTGCACGATCACGCATCACGACGCCCGCCGCGCCGCCTCACCCCTCCGCGTCCGCCCCCTCGTCCTCGCGGAGAAGCTCCGCGTACAGGGCCCGCGTCTCCTTCGACGGCTCCACCCCGAGGCGCCCCTTCAGGAGCGCCCGACAGGCGTGGTACTGGCGCAACGCCAGGGCCCTCTCCCCCGCCTGCGCGAACACCCGCATGAGCGCCCGGTGCCACCCCTCGCGCTCCGGCTCCATCGCCAGCAGGCGCCGGTAACGGGAGATCGCGGCGCCCGGCCGGCCCGCCGCGGCGAGAGCCTCCGCGAGGCGGGCGAGGACCGCGGCGAACGCCTCCTCCACCTCCGTCCGCAGCTCCACCGTCCACTCCTCGTACGCCCACTCCGGCAGGAACGGCCCCACGTACAGCGCCTCCGCCGCGAGGAGGGCGTCGATGTCCGCCGGCGCCGCGGCCACCGCGGCCGCCGCCAGCTCCAGGAACCGCTGCGCGTCCCAGTCGTCGTCCACGCCGGACAGGTCGAGGCGATACGCCGACTGGTCCGCCACCACCACCGACGACGACGCCCCCCGGGGAAGCCCCGGCTCCAGCACCCGCCGCAGCGAGTACAGCGTCGAGTTCAGGGCGCCCAGGCCGCGCTCCGGCGGCAGGTCCGGCCACAGGGCCTCCACCAGGGCGTCGCGGTGCACAGGGCCGCGGGCGCACACCAGAAGAGCGAGGAGCGCACGGGCCTTCTGCCGCTCGAACTCGCCCTCCGGCACCCGCACCCCGTCCCGCCACAGCGCGAACCCCCCAAGGGTCACGACGCGAAGCGGCACACGCACCCCCGGCACCGGCGCGTCGCGGCGCGGCGTGCGGGGCCGGCGCGGCGCGACCGCCGCCGTGAGCTTCTCCACCGCCGCCTCCGCCCCCGGGGCGCCCGCCGCCGCCTCCACCAGGCGGGCGCGGGCCGCGGGCTCCGCCTCCACCAGGAGCTCCGCCGCCTCGTCCAGCACCTCCGCCCCCGCCGCCACCGCCAGCCGCGCCGCCATCCCCGTCGGCCCCAGCGCCCGGGTGATCGCCCGCGCCAGAAGCCGCGGCGCCACCCGCCGGCCGCCACGTGTCCACAGGCCGAGAAGCGAATGGCGGGCCGTCAGCTCCAACGCCTCCGCCAGCAGGGCGTCGCCCTCCTCCCCCGCCCCGTGCGCCAGGGCCCCCGCGAGGGCCGCCTTCGCCTGCGGCCACGGCGCCTGCGCCGCCACCGCCAGGGCGTGCGCCTCCCCCGCCAGGCCACGCGCCTCGTCCACCAGGCCCACCTCCCAGGCGGCGAACGCAAGGTCCCCCAGGGCCATCGCCTCGTCGAACGCGTTCCCCGTCGCCCGCAGCCCCGCCCGCGCCGAGTCCACGCGGCTCGCCACCGTGGCGGCGTCACGGTTCTCCGCCGCGAGCCGCGCCGTCGCCACATGGAACCGGTAGCCGCGCGCCACGTTCCCGATACGCGCGAAAAGCGGCGCCTGCGCCGCGAGCTCCGCCCCCAGCTCGCTCCACCGCCCCAACCCGGCGAGCGCCTCGAAACGCAGCCACGCCACCACCGACACCACGAACTGGCCGATGCCGCGGCTGTCGCACGCCTCCCGCAGCCGCTCCGTCTCGGCGAGCGCCTCCTCGAACCGCCCCACGTCGTTCAGCATCACCGCGCGGTGTGCCCGCACGAACGGCAGGAAGTACAGGCGGTCCGCGTCCTCCCACCGCTCCAGGAGCCCCACCACCCGGTCAAGGGTGGCGAGCGCCTCGTCGCTCCGGCCGCGGGGATGGTCGATCGCCCACGCCCGGATCGCCTCCGCGTACGCCGCCACCACCGGCGCCTCCCCGTCCGGCGCGGTGTCCGTCGCGGCGCGGAGCTCCCGCTCCGCGTCGTCGTAGCGCACCGCCTCGGCGTAGCACTGCGCCAGCACCAGCCGGGCCGGCGGCAGCGACCGGGCCGCCGGGTCGATGCGCGGCAGGTACCGCTCCGCCGCCGCGATCGCCCGCTCCTGCTTCCCGCCCGCCAGCGCCAGGGCCCGCAGGTAGCGGAAGAACGAGTTGGCGGCGCGCTCGTGGTCCCCGGCGTCGACCAGCTCCTCCATCGCCCGCTCCAGGGCGTCGAGCGCCTGCGGGAACTCCGCCCGGGCGAACAGGGCGGTCGCCTGCGCCAGCACGAGCCCCGGCGAGTCCGACCACAGCTCCGGCGGGATCGCGCGCAGCCAGCGGGTCAGGGTCGCCCCCTCCGCCCCCATCATCATCCGCTCCGCGACGGGCTCCAGGGCGTCCACCACCGCCGACAGCTCCCCCGCCGCCAGGAAGTGCCGCACCGCCTCCCCCGGCTCCCCCGCCGACAGCCACGCCGCGGCGGCCCGCCGGTGCAGCGCCCCCTGCCAGCCGCGGTCGCGCTCCTCCAGCCGGCGGCGCAGAAGCGTCTGGAACATGTGGCGGTACCGGAACCACTCCCCCTCCTCCGCGTCGACGCCCACCGCGAACAGGGGGTCGCCGAGGACGGCGTCGAGCACCTCGCGGGCGTCGGCGCGCCCCGTGACCGACGCCGCGATGCGGGGGGTGAACCGCTCCAGCGCCGCGGTCTGGACGAGGAAGTCCTGCACGTCCTCCGGCTGGCTGCGCAGAAGCTCCTCCGCGAGGTACTCGAACAGGCGGCCGGAGGAGCCGGCGTCGCGCCCCATCCGCACGAGCGACGCCCCCGACCGGGCGGCCAGGAGAAGCCCCGTGATCCACCCGGCGGTCAGCTCGTGCAAGGCGGCGGCGTCCGCGTCCGGCAGGGGGGTGCCGGTGAGGGCGAGGAGGGCGTCCGACTCCTCCCGGGTCAGGGCGAGGTCGTCCTCCCCGACCTCCATCAGGCCGCGGGCCGCGAGGCGCCCGACGGGCACGGGCAGGCGGGCGCGGGTGGCGACGAGCAGGTGCACCTGCGGCGGCAGGTCGTGCAGCAGGAGGTCGAGCGTCTCGACGGCGGCGGGGTCGCGCAGCAGGTGCGCGTCGTCGATCGCGACGACGAGGTCGTCGGGCATGGTGGTGACGAGCTCGCGGGTGAGCTGGCGCACCATCTCCTGCGGCGGCCCGAGCGGCGTGTGCCCCGCCCCGAACCCGGGCAGCTGCGCCGCGATGCCGGCGGCGAGGTGCGCGACGAGCGACGCGGGGTCGGCGGCGCGCTCGTCGAGCGACAGCCACACCCGGCGGCGGTCCGGGAGGCGCCCCACCGCCTGCGCCATGAGGGTGCTCTTGCCGAACCCCGCCCCCGCGGACAGCACGACGAGGCGCCCCGCGAGGCCCTCCACCACGCGGGCGACGAGCCCCTCCCGGGGCAGGCACGCGGCGGGAAGGCGCGGGGGGAGAAGCCGGGTGCGCAGCACGCGGGACAGTGACATCGAGGCGCGAGGCTAGTGGAGCCGCGCGGACGGACGCAACGCGACCGGCAGTGCGCATCATGATGCAGGGTGATGATGCTACCGTGCCGTCATGCGCACGACGGTGACCATCGACGACGCCCTGCTCGCGCACGCGAAGGACGTCGCCGCACGAACCGGCCGCACGGTGGGGCAGGTGATCGAGGACTCGCTGCGGGAGACCTTCGCTCGTCGGGAGAGCCCGGCGAAGCCGCGCCCGTTCCCGGTCTTCGGTCGCGGCGGAACCCTTCCCGGCGTTGACATCTCCGACACGGCAGCCCTCCTCGACCTGATGGAGGAGGGACGCGTCGATGCGATGCGTTGACGTCAACGTCCTGGTCTATGCGCATCGGAAGGACGTGCAGGATCACGACTCGTTCCGCTCGTGGCTCGAGGAGGCGCGCGGCGCCGACGAGCCGCTCGGGCTGATCGACCAGGTGCTCACGGGCTTTGTCCGCGTCGTGACGCACCCGCGCGTGTTCGCCACGCCCACGCCGCTTGACGCTGCGCTCGACGCCGTCGATCGCTTGCGGGAGTCCCCTTCAGCCGTCTCCGTGGGCCCGGGGCGGCGCCACCGGGAGATCTTCGGTCGCGTCGCTCGCGATGCGGACGCACGCGGAAGCCTGGTTCACGATGCGTTCCTTGCAGCGATCGCGATCGAGCACGGCGCGACCTTCGTCACCACCGATCGCGACTTCGCCCGCTTCAGCGGCCTCCGGTGGAGGCACCCCCTCGCCGGGGGGTGACGCGCCCCGCGGACGACCCGGAGGTCAGCGCGGCGCCGCCGACAGGCGGCACGCCTGCGGGTCGTAGGAGGCGACGGAGCCGGTGGGCGCGATCGTGATCCGCAGGCCGGATCGGCTGTTCGGGATGAACGCCGTGAGGGTGGCGGACGCGCCGCGGCGCGTGACGAGGAACCGGGGCGGGCGCGTGAAGCGACAGTCGATGCGCTTTG
>JBFLWO010000205.1:0-4786 GCA_040757755.1 Actinomycetota bacterium | reverse complement strand
GCCGCGGCGAACGCCTCCAACGTGTCCACCGTGTAGCTCGGCGGGTCGCGGTGGAGCACGACCCGCGACAGCGTCAGCCCCGGGTGCCCCTCCACGGCGCGGGCGACCATGCGGGCGCGGGTCGCGGCGTCGAAGCGCGGCGCGGACTCCTTGAGGGGGGATCGTGCGGCGGGGACGAGCCGCACCTCGTCGAGCCGCAGCGCCCACCAGCACTCCTGGGCGAGGATGAGATGCCCGAGGTGCGGCGGGTCGAAGCTGCCGCCCAGCACGCCGATCCGGCGGGGGCGCGCCGGGCCGGCCGCCCCGGTCACGCCGCGTCGCCCGGCAGGAGGACGAACTGGTCGCGGTGCACGACCTCGTCCTGCGCGTCGGGCAGGAGGCGCCGCACCTCCGCGGACTTGAGGCCCGCGACCTGCCTGAGCTCGTCCGCGGACAGGGTCGCGATGCCCTTCCCGACGATCCCCCCGCCGTTCTCGGCGACCTCCACCGCGTCCCCCGCCGCGAACGCCCCGTCGCACCCCGTCACCCCGACGGGCAGGAGCGACGTGCCGAGCATCCGCAGGGCCCGCGCCGCCCCCGCGTCGACGTGCACCCGCCCCATCGCGGGCTTCGCGTAGGTGAGCCACAGCTTGAACGCCGACGCCGTGCCCGGCGCCGGCTGGAACCGGGTGCCGACGTGGCGCCCGTGCGCCACCCCGCTCACCACGCCGTCCCGCGCCCCGGAGGCGATGACGCACGTCACGCCCGCCGCCGTCGCCATGCTCGCCGACGCGATCTTGCTGGCGATGCCGCCGCGCCCCGTCGTCGAGTTCGGCATCGTGTAGAGGTCGACGTCCTCCGGGGACACCCCGGCGGGCACGTCGCCGAGAAGCTCCGGTCCGCCGTCCGCACCGCGCACGTACAGGCCGTCGCGGTCCGTGAGCAGGACGAGCCACGTCGCGCGGAGGAGCACGGCGACGTGGGCGGCGAGGACGTCGTTGTCCCCGAAGGTGAGCTCGTCGGTGGCGGTGGTGTCGTTCTCGTTCACGACGGGGACGACGCCCAGGTCGAGGAGCCGCGACAGGGTGGCGCGGGCGTTCAGGTAGGAGGCGCGCCGCTCCAGGTCGGCGGAGGTGAGGAGCACCTGCGCGGGGACGATGCCGTGGTCCCCGAACACCTCCAGGTAACGCTGGAACAGCACCCCCTGCCCCACCGCGGACGCCGCCTGCAGGTCCGGCAGGGCGGTGGGCCGCTCGGTGATGCCGAGCCGTCCCAGCCCGCAGGCGATCGCCCCGCTCGTCACGAGGACGGGCCGGTGCCCCTGCCGGCGCACCCGGACGATCTCCGCGACGCGCGCCCGCAGCACCTCGTCGCGCAGCACGCCGTCGGGGCCGACGAGCGAGGAGGTGCCGATCTTGACGACGAGGACGGCCACGTCAGTCCGGTTCCGCGAGGAGCGCCACGATCCGGTCGCGCAGGGCGGCGACGCCCGCGCCGGTCTCGGCGTCCACGGCGACGTCGGCCTCGGCGGGGGGCTCGGCGTCGCCGGCGCGGGTCGCGACGAGGATCTCCCGCGCTGCCGCGGCGCGGAACGGCGCGATGCCCGCCCGTACCCGGGCGATGCGGTCGGCGGCGGGCTCCGGGTCCGCCCCGTCGACGCAGTGCAGCACGAGCCGGGCGCGTTCCAGCTGGTCGAGGTGCGCGCCGCGGCGGGGCGCGCCGTCGGCGGCGACCCCGGGCAGGTCCGCGACGAGCCACAGGCGGCCGGCGTCGTCCTCGAGGGGCCCGAGCGCCGGCTCGACCGTGGAGTGCGGGTAGGCGGCGACGACGGCGGACGCGCCGGTGAGCGCGCGCAGCAGGGCGCTCTTGCCGGAGTTCGGCAGGCCGACGAGGGCGACGTCGACGGGCAGCCGGAGCTCGAGCGTGAGCCACGTCTCCTCGCCGGGGTGGCCGGGGACGGTCTCGCGGGGGGCCTGGTGCACGGAGGAGCGGAACGCACGGTTGCCGATGCCGCCGCCGCCCCCCTGGGCGACGGTGACGCGGTCACCCTCCCGGTCGAGGGCCGCGATGCGCGCCCCGTCCCGCACGACCCGCGTGCCGGGCGGGACGTGGACCTCGAGGGTGCCGCCGGCGCGGCCGTGGCGGCGCTTCCCCTGCCCCGCCGCCCCCGCGGGCGCCTTGTGGTGCACGGCGGTGCGGAACCGGGACAGGTCGGTCACGCCGGCGTCGGCGACCAGCACGACGTCACCGCCGCGCCCGCCGTTGCCGCCGTCCGGCCCTCCCTTCGGCACGTGGGGCTCGCGGCGGAACGACATGCATCCCGCGCCGCCGCGCCCCCCCTCCACGTGGATCCTGGCCCTGTCGGTGAAGGGCACCGGATGGTTAGGCGGTCTCGGCCTCCGCGTGGACGAACACGCGCCGGCCCTTGCGGCCGTTCGTGAACTCGACGCGCCCGTCGACCGTGGCGAAGATCGTGTGGTCGCGGCCGATGCCCGCGCCGTCGCCCGGGCGGAACCGGGTGCCGCGCTGGCGGACGATGATCGACCCGGCCGGGACGACCTGGCCGCCGAAGACCTTCACGCCGAGGCGCTTCGCGTTCGAGTCGCGCCCGTTGCGGCTGGAGCCGCCACCCTTCTTATGAGCCATGCGTGCCTACGCTCCGATCGAGTCGATGCGGACCCGCGACAGACGCGAGCGGTGGCCCCGGCGCCGACTCCAGTTGCTCTTGGCCTTGTAGAAGAAGACGCGGATCTTGGGGCCCAGGACGTGGGCCTCGACCGTCGCCGTCACCGTCCCCCCGTCGGAGACGGAGGAGTCGTCGCCCGTCACGAGCACGCGCGGCTCGAACCGGGCCCCTTCATCCACGGGCACGCGGTCGACGAGCAGGCGCTCGCCCTCCGTGACCCGGTACTGCTTCCCTCCGACGGCGATGACCGCGTAGCTCGGCAACGTTCTCCTCCGCGAATGTGACCACGCACCCGACCGGGGGCGCGACGGCGCATTGTACCGATCGCCCCGGTAGGGTTCCACGGTGCGCGCGCCGCGGTGTCGCACGCCCCTCCGGTGGGCGGCGACCGCCCCGCTTGACGCGGCGTGCCCCGGCGTGCCACAAAGGCTCGCCGGGACGGGACGGAGGAAAGGGGCCGGCATCTCAGGACGTGCTGCGGTGCGCCATGTCATGCCGTGTCTCGGCGCGGCGCTCGCGCTGGCCGGCGTGCCCGCCGTGGCGGCGGCCCAGTCCGGCGGCACCCTGACGGTCGCGACGGAGGAGAACCCGGACTTCCTGGACCCCGGCTTCGCCTACACGTCCGAGAGCTGGCAGATCCTGGCGAACACGGGGAACGGGCTCCTCGCCCTGCGCCGTGAGGAGGGGGCCGCCGGCGCGCAGGTCGTGCCTGACCTCGCGCGGGACCTCCCGGAGGTCACGGACGGGGGCCGGACGCTGCGGTTCACGTTGCGGCGCGGCATCCGGTTCAGCCCGCCGGTGAACCGTGAGGTGCGGCCGAGCGACGTGAAGGCCACCCTGGAGCGGCTCTTCGTGATGCGGTCCGGCAACGCCGCCGTGTACGCGGACATCGTGGGCGCGGAGGCCATGCTGCGCACCGGGCGGGGCACCCTCACCGGGGTGGACGCCGACGACGACGCGGGCACCGTGACGATCCGGCTCGTGCGGCCGGACCCGTCGTTCCTCGCGGCGCTCGCCCTGCCGTTCGCCTTCGTCCAGCCGCGGGAGACCGCGCCCGTCGACCAGAGCACGGTGCCCCCGGTCGCGACCGGCCCGTACCGGGTCACCTCCTACGAGCCGAACCGCACCGTCGTCCTGGAGCGCAACCCGTCGTTCCAGCCGTGGACCACCGAGATCCCCCGGGGCGAGGTGGACCGCATCGTCATCCGCATCGGGGTCACCGCCGCGCAGGCGCTGCAGCAGATCGCGGCCGGCGACCTCGACTACACCCAGTCGCGCGTCACGACGCGGCTGCTCGAGCGCGTCGACCGCTCCGCGGTGGTGGTGCGGCGCAACGTGGAGCCCGCCACCTACTACTACTTCATGAACGTGAACGTCGCGCCGTTCGACGACATCCGGGTGCGGCGCGCCGTCGCCCTCGCGATCGACCGCCGCGCGATCGTCGACCTGTTCCGCGGCGAGGCGGTCCCCACCGCGCAGATCCTGCCCCCCGGCGTGCCCGGGTACCGGCGCCTGCCCCTCCCGGCGGGGCCGCAGATCGCCCGTGCCCGCGCCCTGGTGCGGCAGGCCGGCGCCGACGGCGACCGGGTGACGGTGTGGGGGCACGACACCGACCCCTCCCCCGCCGTCACGCGCCACCTCGCCGCCACGCTTCGCACCCTCGGGTTCCGCGTCACGATCCGCCTCATGGACAAGCCGACGCTCCTCACGACGCTCGGCGTGCGCCGCACCGGCGCCCAGGTGGGGTACGCCCGGTGGCGGCACACGATCCCGGACGGCGCCGACTGGTTCCGGCTGCTCGTCGACGGGGACCGCCTGCGGCCGTCCGAGAACCTGAACTACTCGTACATCGACGACGCGTCGCTGAACCGGCTGATCGACCGGGCGGCGGCCGCGACGGACCCCGCACGGCGGGCCGCCGCGTGGGCGGGGGTGGAGCGTGCCGTCGCGGACCGCATCCCCGTCGTGCCGTTCGCGAACTCGGTGCGCATCGAGGCCATGTCGCCGCGGGTGCGCGGCTACGTCTTCCACCAGACCTTCGGCTTCCTCTGGGCGAAGGCCTCCGTGCGCTAGCGCGCCGGACGCCGCCCCGCCCCGTCGCCACCGCCCCTCCCGGCGGGC
>JBFLWO010000204.1:0-4826 GCA_040757755.1 Actinomycetota bacterium | reverse complement strand
GGGGTGCGGGTGTCGGCGCGGCGGCGGAGCCCCCGGTGGCCCGGCGGCTACCCGTACCCCGCCCGCATCGAGTACGGCGGCGGGGGGGTCCGGGCGTTCCTCCACCCCGCCATCGCCGCCAAGGAGCAGGAGGTGCGCCGCCACATGGAGGGCGTCCTCGACCACATCGCCGACGAATGGAGCACGTGAGATGGGGCAGGTCCTCGATGTGCGCGGGAAGAGGTACCCCGTCCCGGAGCCCGACACCTACACGTTCAGGGAGAAGACGCAGGTGAAGGTGTGGACGGGCCTCGCGTGGCTCGACTACCAGGACGGGCTTCGCAGGGCGGACCCGGAGTGCGAGGTCGCGTTCATCCGCACCGTCCTCGCCCGCCACAACGCCGACCTGGGCGTCGACGACCTCTACGACCTGCGGGACACGGACTGGCAGATCCTCGACGACGACGGGGAGGACGCCGCGGACCCCCCGGCCGAGCCGGCCGACGAGGCCGGCACCGAGCAGGACACCGCGGAGGACGTTGGGGATGCGATCCGGAGGCGGGCGCAGAAGAAGCGCGCGCAGCGTGGACCCCAGGGATAGGGCGCCTCTACGGGATCGCGCCGTGGGCGATGCAGGACCTCACACCCGATGAACTCGACCGGATCGAAGCGGACCTCGCGGGGATGAGCGGTGGCGGCGAGTAGGACCCTCCAGGTCACGCTCATCGGGGACGAGCGTGACCTGTCGCGCGCGTTCCGACGCAGCGCACGCGACAGCCGGGAGCTCGGCAAGACCCTCGGGGATGTGCGGGCCCGCACCGCCGTCGCCGCCGGCGGCCTCACGCTCCTTGCGGGGAAAGCCGTCCAGTTCGGCCGTGACAGCGCTCAGGCGGCGATCGACGCGGAGGCGTCCAGCGTCCGGGTCGCCAGATCAGTGAAGAACGCGGGGGTCGCCTACGAGGCGTTCCAGGCGGAGATCGACCGGACGATCCAGGCGCAGTCCCGCCTCAGCGGCTTCGACGACGAGGACCTCGCCGATTCGTTCGGACGGCTCATCGGCCAGACCAGGAATGTCGCGGAGGCCCTCAAGCTGAACGCCTTGGCGGCGGACGTCGCCCGCGGCAGGCAGATCGACCTCGCGGCCGCGCAGGGAATCGTGTCGCGCGCCTACAACGGCCAACTCATGAGCCTCAAGCGCCTCGGGATCCTCATCCCGCCGGTGACGACCGCGCAGGACAAGCTGAGGGCGTCGACGGACCACGCGACCGCGGCGCAGAAGGCGGCGGCGAAGGAACAGGACCGGATCGCCACCAGGCAGGCGGCGATCGCGGAGCTCACCCGCCGGTTCGGCGGCCAGGCCCGGGAGTTCGGGGACACGACGGCCGGGGCGGTAGCGAGGGCGCAGGTGGCGTGGGAGAACCTGCAGGAGGAGGTGGGCGGCAAGGTGGCGCCCGCGTTCGGCCGCGCCGTCACCGCGATCCTCGACAACGCGGATGCCCTCGGCACCGTCGCCCGCGTCGCCGCGACCGCGACCGCCGCGTACGGGGGGTACCGCGGCGTGCTCGTCGCCACAGCCGGCGCTGAGCGGGTCCTCGCCGCCGCGCAGGCAGCCAGGGCCCGACTGGAATCCGGCCTGTCCGGTGTGACGCTCGCCACTGCCGCCGCCCAGGGGGTGCAGGCGAGGACGGTCACTGCGACCGCGACCGCCTGGCGGAACTTCGTCCCGACCCTCGCGGAGACGGTGAACCGCCAGGCGACGATGCGGGCGGCGTTCGTCGCCTGGTCCCCGGCGGCGACTGCGGCCGCCGCGCAGACGGGCCGCCTGTCCGCCGCGTTCACCGCATTGTCGGGGGCGATGCGGGCGACACCGATCGGCGTTGTGGTCGGCGCGGTCGCCGGCCTCGCCGCCGCGTACTCCCTGCTGCGTGACCGGACGAGCGCGGCGGAGGCGTGGCAGAAGCGGTTCGCGCGGGAGGCGCGGGAGAGCGCGGAGGCGAGCCGCGCCGCCGCCGCGGCGATCCGCGACCAGGCCGCCGCCACCGACCGGCTGCGCGGCGCGAACGTTGACGTCGACCAGGCGAAGCTCGACCTGGCGTCCGCCGCCGCCCGGGAGCGGGCGACGAGGGGGACGAGGGACCACGCGCAGGCCCTCATCGACCTTCGGCGGGCGCAGATCCAGGTGCGGGACGCGACCCGCGGGCAGCGGGACGCGACGGAGGAGGCCGTCAAGTCGACGCAGAAGGCGACGCGGGAGACGAAGCACGACGTCGCCACTGCCCGTGAGCACAAGGACGCCCTCGAGCTCGCGGCCCGTGTCGCCGGGTCCACGATGCCGGACGCGTTGAAGCGGGTGCGGGCCGCCCAGGACGAGTACGCCGACGCGCTGAAGCGTGGGGAGCGCCGGCACCGGGAGATCGCCGCGGAGGCGCGGCGGCAGGCGGGCGCGACCGACACCGCCACCGCCGCCGGCCGCCGCCTGAAAGCGCAGCTCGAGGCGATCGCGCAGACGAACGTCAGCGCGGCGTCGGCGATCAGTGCGTTCGGGGCGATCCGGTCCGCCGCGGATGGGGCGGCGGCCGCGGTGCAGGGCCTCATCGACCGGCTGTCGCGCGCGTCCACCGCCCCCCGCCCATCCAGCAGCGGCGCCGGCGGGGGAGGCGCGCGGGGTGGTGGTGGTGGTGGTGGGCAGGTGGCGAAGGAGCGGGGCAGCCGCGGGCGCGGCGGCGGTGGCGGTGGGTCACTCGCGTCGCTCCTCACCACGCGGCTCGGGCCGGCAGGCACGGTGACGGAGCGGGCCGGGGCGCGGATCACGGCGATCGGCCGCGGCAGCGGGCTCCAGGAGGACCAGGCGCGCACCAATGGGGAGGCGGGGTTCCGGGCCGCGCATCCCGCCGGGCCCGGGCAGGAAGTGAACCCCGACGCGGTCCGGCTCGCCGGGGAGCAGGCCGCCCTCGCGAAACGCCGGCAGATCAACCGGCAGGAGCAGGGGATCATCAAGTCCGCCCTCATCAGGGTCCGCGGCCAGATCAAGGCGAAACGCCGGGAACTCCGCACGCTCAACCAGCGGCTCGACAAGCTGAAGAAGCCGCGGGACAAGAAGGCACAGGGGAAATGGGCGAAGGAAAAGCAGGGCATCCTCGACGCGATCCAGCGGGTCCGCGGCCAGCTGGAGGCGCTCTACGGGGACGAGTCGAACCTGATGGCGCAGGGCGCGGACCTTGTCGCGGAAGCCTCCCAACTGGACTTCGACGCGGGGCAGCTGGAGGCGGCGATCCGCGCGACCCCCGCCCTCCAATCCACCGTCGACGCGGGGGCCGCCGGCGACACGGGGTCGGGTGGGGGCGACACCGTCGGCGCAGGCGGGGCGGCACCGGAGACGCCGGACCCCGCGGACAAGCACCAGTACGACATTGCGGTCGCCGACCGCACCCCCGACGCTGGGGATGACGTCTCCGCCCGGCAGGCGTACCGGGAGTACGCGCAGGGGCAGCACGACCAAGCGGTCGCCCGCGGCGATTGGGGGAAGGCGAGCTACTGGTTCGGGGTGATCGGCGGCCTCGACGACTCGATCCGGGAGCTGACCACCGCCGTGAAGGAGAACACGGAGGCCACCCAGTCGTTCACCGGCACCATGTCGTTCGGGTTCCGCGGCCAGTCCTATGTGGTCGGCCAGTCCAGCGACACCGTCCCGAACATCGCGTTGGGGGTGTGACCGGTGGGCCTCGTCATCGGCCGCATCGCGATCGACGACCCGGAGGCGTGGTCCGAGCCCGCCGGCAACGAGGTGGGGATGGTCGGCGGCGTGCCGGTCCCCGCGCCCCGCACCGGGCTGAAGGTGACGCCGGTCCTGTCGACGTGGCCCGCGGGAGAGGGCGGCACCGCCGCGGACCGCGCCCGCATCCGCCGCCAACTCCGCGCCCTCCTGCAGAACCCGTTGGTCCGGGCCCGCGGCGTGTATGTCGCGTGGTCGGAGGACCCGGAGCAGGACGGGTGGTACATGCCGGGCGCCGCGGTCTTCGAGACATACACGCCGGACCTGTCGCAGCAGCTCTACCGGGTGACGGGGCTGGAGCTCAGCCTGATCGGTCGGGCGCGGACGCATCGGCGCGCCGTCGTCGCCCGCGTCGCGGACCGCCGCCTCGCGACCACCCCGCGTGACACCCTGGGGCGCGTCACCAGCACGGACTTCGCCGGGCTGTCGGCGCTCGCGGTGGTGGCGTTGCCGTCGGGGGCGTCGGATGTCGTGGTGCACGGTGCCGCCGCCCCCTTGACCGTGACGGTGGCGGAGGCCGGGTACGGGGGGGCGTCCCTGCAGCGGGTGATCGGCGCGATGGACCTCACGGTGGTGTCGGTGGAGCAGGCGGATGCGCACCGCCTCCTCGGCGACGTCGTCGTCCTCGACCGCCGGGGGGGGACGACGACGATGCTGTCGACGGGGCCGCAGGCCGTGTGGGAGGAGGTGTACGGCCCCGACCAGCCGTTGACCGCCGGTGACGTCCCCGTCCTCGAGAACGGGTTGTGCCGGGTCAGCTACGACACGGGGAATGTCGACGGGTTCCGCGTCGACGTGTGGACGGGGTCGGCGTGGGCGGAGCAGGGGAAGGCCGTCATCGCCCGGCACAACGGGTCCTTGTTCGCCCTGGACACCCTGGTGTCGGCGCGGGTGGTGGAGTGGACGGCGGAGCGGGCCGTCGTGTGCGTGGTGATGCGGGCCGCGGCGGACGCGACCTCCCGGGAGGAGGTGTTCCTGACGCTGCAGCGCGGCTGGCTGGGCCCCCGCATCGAGGTGTACCCCGCCCGCACCGCGGGGGGGGCGGCGGGCGCCGCGATCGACTGGACGCTCCAGG
>JBFLWO010000203.1:0-4849 GCA_040757755.1 Actinomycetota bacterium | reverse complement strand
GCGCCCGACGAGCGCCCGCGGCGCGCGACGTTCGTGCCCCTCACCCTCCTCGTCGTCTCCGTGCGGGTCGGGCCCGCGTCACGACATGTTCACCCCGGGCGGGCCGGTCCCTGCCGCCGGGTTGCGGGGGCGGTCCGCAGGGGACAGGCCCCTCCCGGGGGACGTGTCATAGGATGGCCGCCCGCGGCGCATCTGCCCCCGCTGCCGCACGTCCCTTCCGCACCCAGGAGGTCGCAGTGGCGCTTCCGCACAAGGTTCAGGCCATGGCCAAGCCGGACAAGATCCTTCAGCTCGACGGGATCTCACCGGAGTCCGTGGAGGCCCACTGGGGTCTCTACGAGGCGTACTGCAACAAGTACAACGAGATCATGGAGAAGATGCCGGCGGCGGAGCGCGCCGCGGCGAACCAGATCTACTCCGAGTACCGCGGGTTTCGCGAGATGCTCACGTTCGCGATCGGCGGCATCAAGAACCACGAGGTGTACTTCGACAACCTCGGTCCGGGCGGGGGCTCCCCCTCGGACGCGTTCGGCGCCCAGATCGAGAAGGACTTCGGCGGCCTCGACGCCATGCTCACCGAGCTGAAGGCCGGCGGCATGGCCGCGCGCGGCTGGTCGTGGGTGGCGTGGGACTGGGACTGGAGCCGCCTCGACGTCTACATCGGTGACGCGCAGAACACGTTCCCGGTGTGGAACTGCACGCCGATCATCGCCCTCGACGTGTACGAGCACTCCTACATCCGCGACTTCTCCACCGCGCGGGCCAAGTACATCGACGCGTTCGTGGCCAACCTCGACTGGGCGGCGGTGAGCGCCCGCTTCGACTGGATCCCCGGCGCCCTCCAGGCGATGGAGGCGGCGAGGGGGTAGCACGAGCGCTTTGCTCACCCCGGGCGTCGCGGATCTCGGCGACGTCACCCTGAGCTACCTGGAGGCGGGGGACGGTCCGCTCGTCCTCTGCCTCCACGGGTTCCCCGACCACGCCCCCACGTTCCGCCCGCTCCTGGGCGCGCTGGCGGCGGAGGGGTTCCGGGCGGTGGCGCCGTTCATGCGCGGCTACGCCCCGTCCACGGTGGAGGCCGCGACGTACGAGTCGGCGGCGCTCGCCTCCGACGCGCTGCGTCTCGCGGAGGCGCTGGCGGGCGACGCGCCGGTGTGCCTCGTGGGGCACGACTGGGGCGGGGTGGCGGCGCTGCACGCGGCGGCGTGGCGGCCGGAGCGGGTGGCGTGCCTGGTGACGCTGGCGATGCCGCACGCGGCGGCGCTGGCGGGCGCGCTGCGGCGCGACCGCGCCCAGCTGCGCCGGTCGTGGTACGAGTTCGTGTTCCTGGCGGAGGGGTTCGCGGAGCGGCTCGTCGCGGACGACGACTTCGCGTTCGTGCGGACGCTGGCGGCGGAGTGGTCCCCCGGCGGGTCCCTGCCGCCGGAGGAGTGGGACGCGGTGATCCGCACCCTGTCGGCCCCCGGTGTGCTCCGCGCCGCCCTCGGCTACTACCGGGCGGCGTTCCGGGCCGACCGCCGCGACCCGGCCCTCGCGGACGCGGCGCGCCGCTGGGCGGACCCGGTGGCGGTGCCGACGCTCGCCGTCGCCGGCGCCGACGACGGGTGCGTCGGGGTCGCCGTCCACCGGGCCCAGGCCTCGCACTTCACCGGCCCGTTCCGCCTGGAGGTGGTGCCGGGAGCGGGCCACTGGCCGCACCGGGAGGCACCCGCCGCCGTCGAGCCGTTCGTCGCGGCGTGGCTCCGGCAGCACGGCGGGGCCGCGTGAGCACCGCCGGGTACTCCGGTAGGCCTCTGGCGCAG
Organism: Actinomycetota bacterium; assembly: GCA_040757755.1. GTDB lineage: Bacteria > Actinomycetota > Thermoleophilia > Miltoncostaeales > Miltoncostaeaceae > JBFLWO01. The sequence goes on along the minus strand of JBFLWO010000203.1, from coordinate 3,047 downwards.
AAGCTCGGCGTCGCCCCGGGCGCGCGGGTGCTCGTGGTGCGGCCCCCGGACGGGCTCGACGCCCTCCTCTCCCCTCTCCCCGAGGGCGCGCGGCTGCTGCGGCGCGCCGCGGGGGACGTCGACATGGCGCTCGCGTTCTGCACGCGCCGGGCGGAGCTCGCGCGCGACCTGCCGCGCCTCGCCGCCCTCCTTCCCCCACGCGGCGCCGTGTGGGCGGCGTGGCCGAAGCGGGCGTCGGGCGTGCCCACCGACGTCACGGAGGACGTGGTGCGCGACGTCGCCCTGCCGCTCGGCCTCGTCGACGTGAAGGTGTGCGCGATCGACGCGACCTGGTCGGGGCTGCGCCTGGTGCGCCGCCGCACCGGGGGGTGACCGCCCCCCTCGGGGGGTGTCAGACCTCGACGATGACGGGCAGCACCATGGGGCGCTGCTTCGTGCGGCGGTTCAGCAGGGCCGCCACGGCGTCGTGCAGCTGGTGCTGCAGCAGGCCGATCTCGGTGACGTGCTCGGAGGCGGACGCCGCCAGGCTGCGCTCCACCTCCAGCGTGATCTCCTCGACGAGCTCGGGGTCCTCCCCCGCGGGGAAGCCGCGGGCGATGACGTCGGGGGTCCCGACGAGGGTGCCGTCGCTCGCGCTGACGGTGGCGACGACGAGCATGAGCCCCTCGTCGGCGAGGCGGCGCCGGTCCCGCAGGACCCCTTCCACGACGTCGCCGACGCCGAGGCCGTCGACGTACAGGATCCCGGCCTCGACGCGCTCCACCACCTCGGCGCTGTCCTCCCCCACCTCGAGGACGTCGCCGTTGTCCATGATGAAGACGTCGTCCCCGGCGATGCCGAGGCTCTCGGCGAGGTCCGCGTGGGCGCGCTGGTGCCGCCGCTCCCCGTGGATCGGGACGAACACGCGGGGCCGCAGGAGCTCGAGCATCCAGAGGAGGTCCCCGGCGGTGGCGTGGCCGGAGTGGTGGATGTCGGGGTTGCTCTCCCACGTCACGAACCGCGCGCCGGCGCGGGCGAGGCGGTTGATGACCTCCCCCACGGCGAGCTCGTTGCCGGGGACGGTGCGCGACGAGTACACGACGGTGTCGTTCGCGCGGATCGCGATCTGGGGGTGCTCGCCGCGGGCCATGCGGCTGAGGGCGGACAGCGGCTCCCCCTGGCTGCCGGTGGAGACGATGACGACCTCGTCGTCCGGGTAGCCCTCCAGGTCGCGCGGCTGGACGAGGACGCCGTCGCGGACGGTGAGCTCCCCCAGGTTGCGGGCGATGCCCGTGTTGCGCACCATGGAGCGGCCGACGAGGGCCACGACCCGCCCGTCCGCCCACGCCGCGTCGAGCACCTGCTGCACGCGGTGGATGTGGGAGGCGAAGGTGGTGACGATGACCCGCCCCGGGGCCGTCGCGAACACGCGCCTGAGCTCCCGCCCCACGCCCCGCTCCGACCGCCACCGCCCGGGCGACTCCGCCCCCGTGGAGTCGGACAGGAGCACGTTCACGCCGCGGTCCCCGAGGCGGGCGAGGGCGGCGATGTCGGTGCGGGGGCCCGCGACGGGGGTGTGGTCGAACCAGAAGTCCCCGGTGTGGACCAGGGTGCCGGCGTCGCTGTGCAGGGCGACGACGACCGCCCCCGGCATGCTGTGGGTGATCGCGATGAACTCGGCGTCGAACGGGCCGACGGGCCGCCCCTCCCCCGGCGTGATCTCGACGAGCTCGGTCTGGTCGAGGAGGCGGTGCTCGTCGAGCTTGCTGCGGACGAGACCCAGGACGAACCGGGTGCCGTACACCGGGATGGGCCCGGCTGCGCGCAGGAAGTACGGCAGCGCCCCGACGTGGTCCTCGTGGCCGTGGGTGAGGATGACCGCGTCGACGGTGTCGCGCCGGTCCACGAGGTAGCTGAAGTCCGGCAGGACGAGGTCGACGCCGAGCTGGTCGTGGCTCGGGAAGCTGACGCCGCAGTCGATGACGACGCACCGGCCGTCCTTCTCCACGACGTACATGTTCTTCCCGATCTCGCCGACCCCGCCGAGGGGGATGACGCGCAGCCTCGGGGAGCCGCCGCCGATCGTCGTCACGCCTCCCCGTCTCGGGGCGCGGGCGGGAGCGCGGTCCCGCTCATCGGGCCGTCGCCAGGAGGCCCTGGTGGTCGAGGACCGTGCGCAGGATGTCCCGCTGCACGGGGGTGGCCTCGACGAGTGGCAGGCGCATGCGGGCGGACGGGATGAGCCCCGTCATCTCGAGCGCGGCCTTCACGAGGATCGGGTTGGTGGTGACGAACAGGCCGGCGTACAGGTCGCGGAGGGACTCGTCGAGGGCGTCGGCCTCGGCCTCGTCCCCGCGGGCGACGGCGTCGCAGATCGCCTGGAGGCGGTCCCCGACGAGGTGCGACACGACGGAGATCACCCCCTCCCCGCCCATCTTCAGGACGGGCAGGAGCATGTCGTCGTTGCCGGCGTACAGGGTCATGTCGGGTGCCAGGTCGCGCACCGCCCGCGCCTCGGCGAGGTCCTCGTTCGCCTGCTTCACGGCGACGACGTTGTCGATGCCGCCGAGCTCGGCGATGAGGTCGGGCGGCATGTTCAGCGCCGTGCGGCCCGGGATGTTGTAGAGGATGACCGGCACGCCGACCTCCGCGATGGCGCGGAAGTGGCCGACGATGCCGTCCCGCGGGGGCCGGTTGTAGTACGGCGTGACGGCGAGGACCGCGTGGCAGCCGAGGGCCCGGGCCTCGCGCGTGAGGTGCACGGAGCGGGCGGTGTCGTTGCTGCCGGTGCCGGCGACGACGGTGGCCCGGTCCCCCACCTCGCGCATCGCGAGGCGGAACAGGCCGATCTTCTCGTCGTCGGTGAGGGTGGACGCCTCCCCCGTCGTGCCGGCCAGGACGAGCCCGTCGGAGCCGGCGGCGACGAGGTGGTGCATGAGTCGCGCGGCGGCGGCCTCGTCGACGCGGCCGTCGGCGTCGAAGGGGGTGACCATCGCGGTCAGGATGCGCCCGAACACGCGCGGCAGTATAGCCCCGGGCCGGGCCGGGGCCGCCCGGCGTCCCGGGGC
>JBFLWO010000202.1:0-4861 GCA_040757755.1 Actinomycetota bacterium | reverse complement strand
CATGGATCATCAGGCCGACCTGGCGGGCGGTGACGCCGTACATGAGCGCCAGGCCCAGCTCGTGGACGAGGTCCGTGGCGTGGGGGCCCATCACCGTCGCCCCCAGCACCCGGTCGGTGCCGCGGTCCGCGACGATCTGGCAGAACCCCGTGGTCTCCCCCAGGGCGAGGGCCTTGCCGTTCGCGCCGAGCCGCCCCGTGCCGACCGCGACGTCGTGGCCGGCGTTCCGCGCCTCGTCGGCCGTCATCCCGACGCGGGCGATCTCCGGGATCGTGTAGATGCAGGCGGGGACGAGCGCCCGGTCCAGCACCCGGGGCCCGTCGAGGGCGGTCTCGACGGCGTTCGCGCCCTCCGCCTGACCCAGGTGGGCGAGCGCCGCGGTGGCGATCGCGTCCCCCACCGCGTACACGTCGCCCACCCCGGTGCGCAGGTGCTCGTCCACCTCGACGAAGCCGCGCGCATCGACGCGCACGCCGATGTCCTCCAGGCCAATGTCGACGGTGTTCGGCCGCCGGCCCACCGACACGAGCACCCGGTCGACCTGGCGCTCCGACCCGTCGGACAGCCGCACCCGCACCGCGTCGTCGAGGTACGCGACGACCTCCGCCACCTGGGTGCCGGCCAGGACCTCGACGCCCTGGCGGGTCAGCGCCTGCACCATGGTCTGGGAGACGCGCCGGTCCTCGGAGGCGAGGATGCGCGGCAGGGCCTCCACGACGGTGACGCGCACCCCGAGCGGGGCGAGCATCGACGCGAACTCGCAGCCGATGATGCCGCCGCCCACGATGAGGAGCGACCCGGGAAGGGACGTCATCGCGAGCGCCCCGGTGGAGTCGAGGATCGCGGGGTGGTCCGCGTCGAGTCCCGGCAGCCGGGAGGGCTCCGCCCCGGGGGCGAGCACCACCGTGGGGGCGTGCACCTCGACGTCGCCGTCGTCCGTGGCGACCGCGACCCGGTCGGGCGCCACCATCCACGCGTCACCGCGGATCACCGTGACGCCGCGCCGCGCCAGGGCGCCCTCCACCCCGGCGCGCATCTTCCCGGCGACGCCGTCGGCGCGGGCGCGCATCCGCGGCCAGTCGACCCCCACCTCCCCCAGGCGGATGCCGAACTCCTCCGCCTCGCGCAGCTTCCCGACGAGCTCGCTGCCGGCGAGCAGGGCCTTCGTCGGGATGCACCCGCGGTTCACGCACGTGCCGCCCAGGAGGTCGCGCTCCACCAGCACCACCTCCGCGCCGAGCTGGGCCGCCCGCAGGGCCGCCACGTCGCCGGCGGGGCCGCCACCGACGACGCAGACACGGGCGTCCGGCACCGCCGGCTACCCGGGGATCGGCTGCCGCACGACGGGGGAGCGCGCCGCGCCGGCCTCGTCGAGGCGGCGCACCGGCGTGGTGTAGGGGGCGTTTCGGGCGAGAGACGGGTCGTCCGCCGCCTCGGTGAGGATGGCCGCGACCGCCTCCGCGAACGCGTCGAGGGTCTCGCGCGTCTCGGTCTCGGTCGGCTCCACCAGCAGGGCCTCCTCCACCAGGAGCGGGAAGTACACCGTGGGCGGGTGGTAGCCGTAGTCGAGGAGCCGCTTCGCGAGGTCCAGGGTGCGGATGCCGAGCTCCCGCTTCATCGGCGCCCCGCTCAGCACGAACTCGTGCATGCAGAGGCGGTCGTAGGCGGGGGGCAGCTTGTCCCCGGCGAGATCCTTGAGCCTCGCCAGCAGGTAGTTCGCGTTCAGCACGGCGATCTCGCTGGCCTCCCGCAGCCCGTCCGCGCCGAGGGTGCGGATGTACGCGTACGCCCGCACGAACACGCCGTAGTTGCCGTGGAAGCCGCGCAGCCGGCCGATGGACTTCGGCTGGTCGTGGTCCAGGCCGAACACGGGGCCGTCCTCCCCCTCGACGCGCGTGATGCGCGGCACCGGCAGGTACGGGGCGATGCGGTCGCTCACCGCGATGGGGCCGGAGCCGGGGCCGCCGCCGCCGTGCGGCTGCGTGAACGACTTGTGCAGGTTGAAGTGCACGATGTCGAAGCCCATGTCGCCGGGACGGGAGATCCCCATCACGGCGTTCAGGTTCGCGCCGTCGTAGTAGAGGGTGGCGCCGACGTCGTGGACGATCCGGGCGATCTCCTCGATCGCCGGGTCGAACAGGCCGAGCGTGTTCGGGTTGGTGAGCATGAGGCAGGCGACCGTGTCGTCCGCCTTCGCCCGCAGGTCGTCCAGGTCCACCCCACCGTCGGCGTTCGTGCCGACCTTCACGGTCTCGTAGCCCGCCATGGTGACGGTGGCGGGGTTCGTGCCGTGCGCCGTGTCGGGGATCAGCACGCGGCTTCGCGCGTCCCCGCGGTCCTCGTGGTAGGCGCGGGTGAGGAGCACGCCGGCGAGCTCGCCGTGGGACCCGGCGGACGGCTGCAGCGAGACGTGCGGGAGCCCCGCCACCTCGGCGAGGGCCCGCTCCAGCTCCCACATGAGCTGCAGGGCGCCCTGCGCCGCCGCGGGCCGCTGCAGGGGGTGGAGCCGGGCGTTGCCGGGCAGCGCCGCGAGCCGCTCGTGCAGCTTCGGGTTGTACTTCATGGTGCAGCTGCCCAGCGGGTAGAAGCCGCTGTCGAGGTCGAAGTTGCGCCGCGACAGGCGGTTGTAGTGGCGCACGATCTCCGGCTCGGCGATCTCGGGCAGCCGCGGCGGCGCGTCGCGACGCAGCCGCGCGGGGATGAGCTCGTCGAGGTCGCGCCGCGGCACGTCCAGGTCGGGGGCGCGGAACGCGCGGCGCCCCGGCACGGACTTCTCGTAGATCGTGACGGCACGGTCGCGCTGCATCGGGGTCTCGGCGGTCTGCGGGCCGGGCGCCGGCGTCATCGCGTCACCCCCACGGTCGTGCGGGCGGCGCGCTCGGCGGCGACCGCCTCCCCCAGGACGCGCGCGAGGCGGTCGATGTCCGCGCGGCTGCGCTGCTCCGTGATCGCGACGAGCAGCCCGTCGGGGTGCTCCGGGTACCAGGGGGCGAGCGGCAGCCCCGGGTTGACGCCGGCGGCGGCGCAGCGCTCCACCACCCGCTCCACGGGGGCGTCGACGGTGACGGCGAACTCCCGCACCACCGGCTGCTCGTGCAGCAGGGTGACGCCGTCGACGGCGGCGAGCGCCTCCCGCGCGTAGGCGGTGCGCTGCACCATCAGCTCGCACAGGTCGACGATGCCGCGCCGGCCGAGCCACGACAGGTAGATCACCCCGGCGAGGGCGTTCAGCGCCTGAGCCGTGCAGATGTTGTGCGTGGCCTTCTCGCGGCGGATGTGCTGCTCCCGGGTCTGGAGGGTCAGCACGAAGCCGCGTCGGCCGTCGACGTCGCGGGTCTCGCCGGCGATGCGTCCCGGCATGAGGCGGATGAGCTCCTGGCGGACGGCGAAGAACCCGAAGGAGGGGCCGCCGAAGTCGAGGCGGTTGCCGAGCGTCTGCCCCTCCCCCACCGCCACGTCCACGCCCAGCTCGCCGGGCGGCGCGAGGATGCCGAGGGGGATCGGGTCGCAGGCGCACACGACGAGCGCGCCGCGCGCCTTGGCGGCGGCGACGAGCGGCTCGAGGTCCTCGACCGTGCCGAGGAAGTTCGGCTGCTGCACGAACACGGCGGCGGTGTCGTCGTCGACGAGGGCGGCGAGGGCGGCCGCGTCGGTGGCCCCGTCGGCGAGGGGGGCCTCCACCACCCGGGTGCCGTACCCGTGCGACAGGGTGGCGAGGGTCTCACGGCTGTGCGGGTGCACGCCGCGCGACACGACGAACCGGCCACGCCCGGTGGCGAGCTTCGCGAGGTACCCGGCGGACGCCACCGCCGACGGCCCCTCGTACATCGAGGCGTTCGACACCGGCAGGCCCGTGAGCTCGGTGATCGCCGTCTGGTACTCGAACATCACCTGCAGGCCGCCCTGGGAGATCTCCGGCTGGTACGGCGTGTACGGGGTGATGAACTCGGAGCGCGACACGATCGAGTCGACGATCGCCGGGACGTAGTGGTCGTACATGCCGCCGCCGAGGAACGTCACCTCGTCCTCGGCGGAGACGTTGCGGGCGGCGAGCGCCGCCAGGTCGCGGTACACCTCGCTCTCGGACGCCCCGGGGCCGATGCCGAGGGGGCGCCGCATCCGCAGGCCCTCCGGGATGTCGGCGAACAGGTCGTCGAGGCTGTCGACCCCGATGACCTCGAGCATCCCCCGAAGGTCGTCCGGGGTGAGCGAGGTGTACGCGCTCACAGTCCGGCCAGGTAGTCGCGGTACGCCGCGGCGTCCATCAGCTGGTTGAGCTCGGAGGGGTCGGACAGCTTGATCCGCACGAGCCACCCCTCCCCGTACGGGTCGTTGTTCACGATCTCGGGCGTCTCGGTGACGGCGGGGTTCACGGCGACGATCTCGCCGCTGGCGGGGGCGATGACGTCGCTCACCGCCTTCACCGACTCGATCTCCGAGTAGCTCTGGTCCTTCGCGACGGCGGAGCCGACGGCGGGCACGTCGAAGTACACGACCTCGCCGAGCGCGTCCTGCGCGTACCAGGTGATGCCGAGGACGGCCTCGTCGCCCTCGACCCGGATCCAGTCGTGCTCCGGGTGGTAGCGCAGGTCGTCGGGGTAGGCCTCTTCCGCCATCAGGATCTCCCTTTCGGTGAGGTGTCGACGAGCGGCCGCTTCGCGAGGCGGGCCGCCTTCGCCTTGCCACGGACGTCGACCGTGACGTCCGTTCCCGGGGCCGCCGCGGCGGCCTCCACGTACGCCATGCCGATCCCGATGCCGAGGGTCGGCGAGTGGGTGCCGCTGGTGACGCGCCCGACGACGCGGTCCCCGATGCGGACCTCGCAGCCGGGGCGCGGGATGCCGGGCTCCGTGAGGGTGAA
>JBFLWO010000201.1:0-4922 GCA_040757755.1 Actinomycetota bacterium | reverse complement strand
GGCATGTGCGCGACCGGCAACCGGCGCCAGCGCTCCGCCACCGCCGCCCGCCCCGCCGCGCCCGTCAGGCCCCGGACCGGCCCGCCCGGCGCGTCACGACAGGTACGGGGCGACGCCCACGCCCTGCTGGGCGGCGTCCATCACCATCTCGCTCACCGTCGGGTGCGCGTGGATCACCTCGCCGAGCTCCGCCATCGAGAACCCGTCGGCCATCGCCACGCCGATCTCGTGGATCATCTCCACCGCGTGCACGCCCATGATCGTCGCGCCGAGGATCACCCCGGTCGCGTCATCGCACACGACCTGCGCGAACCCGTCCGGCTCACCCTCGCCCATCGCCTTCCCGGAGCCGCCGAACCGGGCGGTGCCGAGCTTCACGTCGAAGCCCGCCTCCTTCGCCTGATCCGCGTTCAACCCGACCGTCGCGATCTCCGGGTGCGTGTAGATGCAACTCGGCACGACGGTGCGGTCCATGGGCATGGGGTGCTCACCGAGGGCGTTCTCCACCGCCCGGTGCGCCTCCGCGGACGCGAGATGCGCGAGCTGGAGGCCGCCGATGCAGTCCCCCGCCGCCCACACCTTCGGGTTCGCGGTGCGCAGGTACTCGTCGACGACGATGTGGCCGCGGTCCGTCAGCTCGACCCCCGCCCCCTCCAGCCCGATCCCCGCGGTCTGCGGGGCGCGGCCGATCGACACGAGGAGCTTCTCCGCCTCGATCACCGTGCCGTCGTCGAGCGTCGCGACGATCCCGTCCTCCCGGTACTCCGTGATCTGCGCGACGGACCGCCCGACGTGGACCGTCACGCCCTCCTTCGTGAGGAGACGCGTGAACTGGTCGGTGGTGCGCTTGTCGATCGCGCCGAGGAGCTTCGGGAGGATCTCGACGATCGTGACCTGAACGCCGAGCGGCGCGAACAGGCTCGCGAACTCGCAGCCGATCACCCCGCCGCCGATCACCAGCATGCTCTTCGGCAGCTCCGGCAGCACCACGACGTCGTTGCTCGTCAGGACGTTCGGGTGGTCCATGTCGATGCCGGGGAGCCCGGCGGGCTCCGTGCCGACGCACACGACGAGCGTGTCGTACTCGTACGCGGTGCCGTCCACCACGACCGCCCCGTCGTTCAGGACGCCCTGGCCGGTGACGACCTCGACGCCCTTGCGCTTGCAGGCGCCCTCCACGCCGCCGCGCATCTTCAGGACGATCTCGTCCTTGCGCGCCATCATCCGCGGGAAGTCGATCGACACGTCCGGCACCACGAGACCGAAGTCGTCGGCGCGGCGGATCTTGCGGAGGAGGTCGGCGCTGGACAGGAGCGCCTTCGTGGGGATGCACCCCCAGTTCAGGCACGTCCCGCCCAGGTGGGCGCGCTCCACCAGCGTCACCTGGGCGCCGAGCTGCGCGGCGCGCAGGGCGGCGACGTCCCCGGCGGGCCCGCCGCCGAGGACCACCACGCGGAGGCTCATCGGCTGCCCGCCCGGATCCCCGCGAGGGCGGTGTCGATGATGCGCTCCTGCTCCACCTGGTGCGACTGGGGGTACCCCTCGCTGGGGCTCGCGCGGTTGTCCCGCCCGAGGTAGCTCAGCTCGATGTCCTCCGGCAGCTGCGACCGGATCCGGCCGGCGACGAACTCCCATGCGCCCATGTTCCGCGGCTCCTCCTGCACCCAGTGCACGTCCGTGAGGTTCGGGTAGCCCGCGACGAGGGACCGCACCTCGTCGTACGGGAAGGGGTAGAGCATCTCGATCCGGGCGATCGCGAGGTCCGTCGCGCCGGCCCGTGACTTGTGGCCGTCGAGCTCGTGGAAGATCTTCCCGGTGCAGAGGATCAGGCGGGTCACGGCGTCGCGGTCCGTGACGGACGCGTCGTCGATGACGGGCCGGAAGCCCCCGTCGGTGAGGTCCTCCAGGCGGCACGCGGCGCCGCGGTGGCGCAGCAGGCTCTTCGGCGTGAAGATGACGAGCGGCTTGATCTCGTCGGTGAGGCCCTGGTAGCGCAGCAGGTGGAAGTACTGGTCCGCGGTGGAGCAGTTCGCCACCCGGATGTTCCCCTCGCCGCACAGCTGCAGGAACCGCTCGGGCCGGCCGGAGGAGTGCTCCGGGCCGTTGCCCTCGTACCCGTGGGGGAGGAGGAGGGTGAGGCGGGACCGCTGCCCCCACTTCGCCTGCCCGGACACGATGAACTGGTCGATCATGATCTGGGCGCCGTTCGCGAAGTCCCCGTACTGCGCCTCCCACATCACCAGCGCGTTGCGCGCCTCCGTGCTGTAGCCGTACTCGAAGCCGACGACGGCGGCCTCCGAGAGGGGGCTGTTGTGCAGCTCGAACGTGGCGGTGGCGCGGTTGAGGTTCGCGATCGGGGTGTAGGTCGTGCCCTTCCCCATGTAGTACGACTCGCCCTCCGCCGTGTCGTGCAGCTCCAGGTGGCGCTGGCTGAACGTGCCGCGCCCCACGTCCTGGCCGGTGAGCCGCACCGGCACGCCCTCGACGAGGAGGGAGGCGAGCGCGAGGGACTCGGCGTGCGCCCAGGTGATGCCGCCCTCGGTGAAGGCGGTGCGGCGCCGCTCCAGCTGCGGCGTGAGCTTCGGGTGGACGGAGAAGCCCTCCGGCACGCGCAGGAGCTGCTCGTTGAGGCTGGTGAGCGTCTCGGCGGCGACGGTGGTGCGCACGCGCTTCTCGGGACGCCGCCCGTTCGACGGGGTGTCCTGGCTGCCGGGCTCCGAGTACTTCGTGACGGCCTCGTGCGCGGCCTTCATCCGCGCCTCCGCGGCGGCGAACAGGCCGTCCGCCCCGCTCTTGTCGAGGACGCCCTCCTTCACGAGGCGGTCCGCGTAGATGCGGGCGACGGTGGGGTGGTCCTTGATGGTGCGGGCCATCACCGGCTGCGTGTAGGCGGGCTCGTCCACCTCGTTGTGGCCGAGGCGGCGGTAGCCGATCAGGTCGATCAGCACGTCGCGGCCGAAGCGGGTGCGGAACGCGCACGCGAGGTGCACGGCGGCGACGCAGGCGTCGACGTCGTCGGCGTTCACGTGGATCACCGGGATGTCGAAGCCCTTCGCAAGGTCGCTGGCGTGGCGGGTGGAGCGCGAGTCCGGCGGGTCCGTGGTGAACCCGATCTGGTTGTTCGCGATCACGTGGATGGTGCCGCCCGTGGTGAAGCCCTCGAGGCCCTGGAGGTTCAGGGTCTCCGCCACGACCCCCTGGCCGGGGAAGGCGGCGTCGCCGTGGACGACGATCGGGACGGCGACGCTCGCGTCGCGCTCCGGCTTGCGGCCCTTGTGGATCGTCTGCCGCGCCCGGGCGTAGCCCTGCACCACGGCGTTCACCTGCTCGAGGTGGCTGGGGTTCGCGGCGAGGGTCACCGTGACGGGCCGCCCGTTGGGCGTCACGTACGTGCCCTCGGCACCGAGGTGGTACTTGACGTCGCCGGCGGTCTCGAGGACCCCTTCCTCCGACTCGGAGCCGAACTCCATGTGGCCCTCGAACTCCGTGAGGATCGACTCGGGGGACCGGCCGACGGTGTGGGTCATCACGGCGAGCCGGCCGCGGTGGGCCATGCCGATCACGATCTCGCGGGCGCCGGCCTCGGCGCACAGCTCGACGGCGCGGTCCAGCATGGGGACCATCACGTCGACGCCTTCGATGGAGAACGTCTTCTGGCCGAGGTAGGTGCGGCGCAGGAACCGCTCGAACACCTCGACGTCGACGAGCCGGTCGAGGGTCTCGCGGCGGCGCTCCGGCGGCAGGGCCGGCAGGCCCTCCCCGGACTCGATCATCTCCCGCAGCCAGACGCGCTGCTCGTGGCTGGCGATGTGCTCGATCTCGTACGCGATCGTGCCGCAGTACGTGTCGCGCAGGTGGGGGAGGGCGTCGGCGAACGTCTCGCCGGGCACGTCGACCCGCAGGATCGCGGCGGGGATCTGGGCCATGAGCCCGGCGGTGAGCCCGACGCTGGCGGGGTCGAGCGCCGGGTCGCCGGGCGGCTCGGAGCCGAGGGGGTCGAGCTGCGCGGCGAGGTGGCCGTGCGTGCGGTGCGCCTTCACCACCGACGTCGCCGCCTGGATCGCCTGGAGGAACTCGAGGGACGGCACGGCGGGGGCCGCGGCGGCGGGGGCCGCCGCCCGGGCGGGGACGGCGGGCGCCTCGGGGGCCGCGCCGATCGCGACGCCGATGCTCTCGGCGATCGCCTCGTAGAAGCCGTCCGCCCCGGACAGGAGGGCGTCGATGTCGCGCAGGAAGCCGCCGCTCTCGGCACCCTGGATGACGCGGTGGTCGTACGTGGAGGTCATCGTCATGACCTTCTCCACGCCGAGCTCCGCGAGCCGGGCGGCGTCCAGCTTCTGGAAGCCGGGGGGCGCAGCGATGCTGCCGGTGGCGACGATCGTGCCCTGGCCGGGCATGAGGCGCGGCAGGGACGCGACGGTGCCGAGGCCGCCCGGGTTCGTGAGGGTGACGGTGGCGCCGCGCAGGTCGTCGACGCCGATCTTGCCGGTGCGGGTGCGGGTGACGAGGTCGTCGTAGGCGGCGACGAAGCCGGCGAAGCCGAGCGACGCGGCGTCGCGCACCACCGGCACGAGGAGGGAGCGGGACCCGTCCTTGCGCTCCACGTCGACCGCCAGGCCCAGGTTCACGGCGGAGCGGTCGAGGCGGTGCGGGGCGCCGTCGATCACGGCGTAGCCGGTGCCCATCACGGGCCAGCGGGTCACGGCCGTGACGATGGCCCACGCGACGATGTGGGTGAACGACAGCTTCTCGGAGCGGCCGGCCGCCTTCAGCGCGTCGTTCAGCTGCTTGCGGCGCGCGTCGAGCAGGCCGACGCCGATGCTGCGGAAGCTGGTCGCGGTGGGGATCGAGAGGCTCTCGTCCATGGCGCCGGCGAGCGCGGCGGCGGGGCCCTTCAGCTGCACGGGGGTCTCCCATGCGGC
>JBFLWO010000200.1:0-4943 GCA_040757755.1 Actinomycetota bacterium | reverse complement strand
GAGGACAGCCCGCTCGCCCTGTCGTGGTTGTGGGTGGCGGGGATGGTGGTGTTCGCGGCGGAGGTGACGCGCCGCCGGGCGCCGGAGGTGCCGGGGTTGCGGGTCCTCGCCCTGGGGGCGTTCGCGGCGACGGCGGGGGTGACGCTGGGGGCCCTGTTCGGGATGGGGATCTTCCCGCTGGAGGGCCGCACGGTGGTGCCGCTGGCGGGCCTCATGATCGGGAACACGATGACGGCGGCGGTGGTGTGCGCCCGCCGCATCGTGGAGGAGCTGCGGGATCAGCGGCTGGAGGTGGAGGCGCGCCTCGCCCTGGGCCTTCCCGCGCGGGAGGCGGCGCGGCCGCACGTGCGGCGCGCGCTTCGCACCGCCCTGATCCCGCAGGTGGAGACGACGAAGGCGGTGGGGCTCGTGGTGCTGCCGGGGGCGATGACCGGGTTGATCCTGGCGGGGGTCGACCCGGTGGACGCGGTTCTCGTGCAGGCCGTGGTGATGTTCCTGATCCTGGGGGCGACGGCGACGGCGACGTCCGTCGTGGCGCTCGGCCTCGTGCGGCGGCTGTTCACCCCCGACCACCGCCTGGTCCCCCTGGAGCGCCCCGCGGGGGTGTAGGTACGGTCCGTCGATGCGATCGGGCCGGGGGACGCGGGGCGCTGTCGCCGTGTGCGGCGGGGGGGCGGTGACCTGAGGATCGGATGCCGGCGCGCGGTCGCGGTCGGGGGCGCCGCCGCGGTCATCGCCGTCGCGCTCGCCGGGGCCGCGGACGCCCGATCGGACCGCGTCACGGCATGGCGGTCGGCGTCGACAGGCCTCGCTGCGGGGGCCGTGGTCGAGGGGTTGGGTGCGGCGGGTGAGCGGGCGTATGTGGTGACGGGTGCGCCGGCGGGCGTCTTCACGGCGTCGCCGCCCGGCACCGCGTGGCGGCGGGGCCGGGTGTCACCGGCTCTGACGTCGCCGGTGATCGACGTGGCGTCGGCCGCGAGCCGGTCGGGGGTGGCGTTCGCGTCGGCGCCCGGTCAGGGCGTGCTGCGCACGCACGACGGAGGCGCGACGTGGCATGTGCTTCCCGGCAGCCCGACGACCGCGGGGGCGATCGCCGTGTCCGCCGCGGGGCGGCGGGTCTTCACCTCGCCGGGGAGCCCGTTCATCGCGCGCTCGCTGGATGGCGGCCGGTCCTGGTCGTCGGCCGCCCTGACGACGCGGCGGGTGGACGTGCATGTGAACGCGATCGTGATCGCGCCGTCGCGGCCGCAGGTCGTGGTCGTCGGGGCGGGCCGCGAGCCGGGCGGCGCAAACCACCCCGACCCCCGGCTGGGCGGCGTCTTCCAGAGCCGCGACGGGGGTGCGACGTGGGCGCGCACGAGCCGCGGGCTGGGGCAGGCGATCGTCTTCTCGGTCGCCGTGGACCCGAGGTCCGAGCGGCGCATCCTCGCCGGCACCGACCGCGGCGTGTTCCGCACCGTGGACGGCGGCGCGACCTGGACCGCCGCGAGCCGCGGCCTCACCACCGCCCACCCCCGGTGGGTTCCCTCCATCGCCGCGGACCCCGTGCGGCGCGGCGTGTTCTACGCGGCCGCCACCCGCGGGGTGTTCGTGACGCGGGACGGCGGCGGCCGGTGGAGCAGGATCGGTGACGCGACGTCGCCCGGTGGCGTGGACGAGCTGGTCGTCACGCCGGGCGGCGACCTCCTCCTCGCCGCCGTGCCCGGCCGCGGCGTGGCGGCGCTTCCCCTCGCCCCGGGGTGACGGGGACGGGGCGCCTGCGCCGGGTCAGCCCGGCGGGCTCCCCCCGGCGCGCAGCCGCGCCTCCTCCCTGAGCCGCCGCGTCTCCTCCTTCGACATCGCCGCCTTCACCCGCGGCCACGCCCCCACGGCGAAGGCGAGGATGCCGGCGACGGGCATCCACGCGGCCGCCGCGAGGAGATGGTTCCACGTCCGCCCGCCGCCCTGGTCGATCGCGACCTCCGACGCGACGCGCAGGAGCAACCCGGCGTTCACCAGGGCGAACGCCACCCACGTCGCGGCCCGCCCCACCCGCCGCCCGTCGCGCCGCGGGAACATCCAGTGCGCCACCCCCATCACCATGAGGATCAGGAAGCCGACGAGCAGAAGATGCGTGTGCACCGCGCGCCACGGCCCGCCGGGGGCGACGTCCAGGGCCGTCTCGGTGAGCGCCCACGCCCCCACCGACATGCCCGCGAGCAGGTAGACGAGCGCGGCCCGGATGCACCAGCGGGAGACCGCCGGCATGCGGTTAGCGCCGCTCCCGTTCGCCCGGTCCTGGCGAGCGAAGAGTCCGCCGGACGAGGACGCAGGCGAGGTCCGTACCGGGAGTACGGGCCGAGCCGAGGACAACGCTCCCGCCCACCCCGGCCGGCGAGCCACCGGGGAATCCGGCGGGGCTCTGCAGCCGCCAGAACACTAGAGCGGCTCCCGCGCGGCGCGGACGAGGGTGAGGAGCATCACGGAGGGCTCCAGCGCCCGCACCGCGTGCGGCAGGCCCGGGTCGAGGAGCGCCCACGCCCCGGCGGGGGCGTCCCGCTCCTCCCCGCCGAGGGTCAGGACGAGATGACCGGAGACCACCTCGATGATCGCGGGGAGCGTGGACGTGTGCTCCGACAGCTCCTCCCCCGCGGCGAAGCCGAACGCCACGACCTTCACGGCGTCGTCGCCGTGCACCGTCACGCTCAGCGTGCCCTGCGCCGGCGGTGTGACGAGGTCCCGCACCGCGGCGTGGAAGACGTGCCCCGGGGGCGGTGCCATCTACTGTCCCGCGCCTGAAGTTGGTGGGGGGTTCGCAGGGCGCGCGTTGCGATCCAGCAATGCGCGCCCGTCACCATGGATCGACAGGAAGCCCTGCACGGACACACCGGCACGCACGATGCGACTCGAAAGTCGCTGATCGGCGACCCGCGCGGAATCGCGATGCGGACTTTCGAGTCGAGGCACTAGAAGCTCACGTCGTGCGGGTAGCTCTCGCGCAGCCCGCCGGGGGTGATGCGCACGAACCGCGCGTTCTCCTGCATCTCACGGATCGTGTGGGCGTTCGAGTAGCTCATGGCGGAGCGCAGGCCGCCGACGAGGTCCGACACGGTGGTGGCGACGTCGTCGCGCAGCGGCACCACCGCCTCCACGCCCTCCGGCACCGCGGGGGTGAACTCCGTGCCGGCGGAGCCCTCGGCGGCACGCCGCGCCTCCGCCGCCGCGCCCGACGCCATCCCCCGGAACACCTTCACCCGCTGCCCGTTGCGGCTCACCACCACCCCCGGGCTCTCCGGCGTGCCGGCGAGGAGGTTCCCCACCATCACGCTGGAGGCGCCCGCGCCGATCGCCTTCGCGACGTCCCCGCCGGAGCGGATCCCCCCGTCGGCGATCATCGGCACGTCGTGCTTCGCGCACGCCTCCGCGCACTCCATCACCGCGGAGAACTGCGGCACCCCCACGCCCGCCACGACCCGCGTGGTGCACACCGACCCGGGCCCCACCCCCACCTTCACGGCGTCCGCCCCCGCGGCGATCAGGTCCCGGGCCCCGTCGGCGGTGGCGACGTTCCCCGCGATGATCTCCACGCCGCCCACCCATTCGCGCACCTCGCCGATCGCGGCGAGGGCGCGCTCCGCGTGACCGTGCGCGATGTCGAGGACGAGGACGTCGGCGCCGGCGTCGACGAGCGCCTTGGCGCGCTCCCGGAAGTCGCCGCGCACGCCGATGGCGGCGCCCACCACCAGGCGGCCGCGGGAGTCCTTCGTCGCCTGGGGGCGCTCCACGCGCTGCAGCACGTCGCGCAGGGTGATGAGGCCGGCGAGGCGCCCGTCGTCGTCGACGAGGGGGAGCTTCTCCACGCGGTTGTCGCGCAGGAGCTCGGCGGCGCGCTCCGCCGTGGTGCCCGGCGGGGCGGTGACCAGCCGGTCCCGCGGGGTCATGAGGGTGCGCACCGGGGTGGACGGGTCGTCGCGCAGCAGCACGTCCCGGTGCGTGAGGATCCCCTCCACGACCCGGTCGGGGCGTACCACCACGAGGCCGCTCACCCCGAGCCGCGCCATCTCCGCCCGGGCGTGCTCCAGCGTCGCGTCGCCGGGGATCGTGTGGGGGTCGTCGATGACGAGGGCCTCGGCGCGCTTCACCCGTGCCACCTCGTCGACCTGCTGCTCCACGCTGAGAAACCGGTGGATCACGCCGACGCCGCCGGCGCGCGCCATCGCGATCGCCATCCGCGCCTCGGTGACCGTGTCCATGTTCGCCGACACCACGGGCACCGCGAGCTCGATCGCCGGGGTCAGGCGCGTGCGCAGGTCCGTGTCGGAGCGCGAAAGGATCGACCCGCGCTGCGGTACGAGCAGCACGTCGTCGTAGGAAAGGCCGAGCGGGATGTCGTCCACGAACCTCATGCCCGGTTGCCGAGGATATCGGCTTCCCGCGGTCCCGGTGGGGGGAGCGGCCGGGGCCCGGGCGTCGCGACAGGTGGCGGTGGTGGGCGCCGGGCGCCGCGGTAGAGTCGCCCGGTGACGCTTCGCCCGCTCGTCCCCGTCGTGCTGGCGCTGGCCGCGGTCGCCGCGGGCTGCGGCGACGAGCCGGGCGCGCCGACGCGGCCCGGCGACGAGGGGTACGTGGAGAGCGTGCAGGCGCTCCTGTCCCCCGCCGGCAGGCTCGCAGGGCTCGTCGCCGCCCAGCTCGGTCCCCGCCCGGCTCCGTGGCCGTCGCAGCCGGACGTGTCGCGCACGTTGGAGCGTGGCGACACTGCCCTCGCGTCCCTCCGCGCCCTGCGCCTGTCCGACGCGCGCGTGCGGCGGCAGCGCGACCGCCTGGTGCGGGCGTTCACCGCCGTGCGGGGGGCGATGGGACGGGTCGCCGGAGACCTGACGCGCCGGGACCGCGCCGCCCTGCGTCGCCACGCCCCCGCCTTCCTGCGGGGGCTCCGGAGGCTGCCATCCGCCGTGTAGGCGCCG
>JBFLWO010000199.1:0-4951 GCA_040757755.1 Actinomycetota bacterium | reverse complement strand
CGGGCGGACAGCGCCTCGGCGAGGGGGGCGGTGAGGGCCGGGTCGGGGGTGCACGGGGCGTGGTCGAGGCGGCCGTCGCGGAGGCTGAGGGCCACGCAGGCGGCGGACGCCGCGTCGGAGAGCCACCCGTCGGGGCCGCGCACCAGGCCCCCCCACGCGAGGTCGCCGCCGATGCCGTCGGGGACGTCCTCGTCGGAGAGGATGATCGCGCCGGTGCGCTCCCCCGTGAACGGGACCTCCGCGTCGAACGGCAGCAGGGGCACGTCGAGGTCCGGCTCGATGGCGAGCACCCCCGCGGAGACCTCCTGCGGGGTGGGGCGCCGCGTGAAGACCCGCCCGTCGAGGAGCGCGAGGAGGTCGACGAGACGCTCGTCCGGCAGCATCGCGTACCGCAGCCCGTCCAGCTCCTCCAGGACGGCGTCGACGGCGGCGTCGCGCGCCTCGTCATCGTCGCCCAGGCGGTCCTCGAGGGCGTCGAGCACGTCCTCGACGCTGCGCGGCCGCCCGTCGGCCATGAGGTCCGCGAGGGCGCGGAGAAGGTCGGAGTGCGGGGAGCCGTCGATGGGCGGCAGCCTACCCGGCCGTCACGGCGGCGGCCGCCGGGGCGTCGCGGCCCGCCTCGGTGAGGGTGCGGCGGCAGTGCGACGACCCGCGCAGCGCCTTCGCCCGCGCCTTGAGGTGCGCGAGGCGGCTCGAGATCTCCGCCAGGCTCGACTGGGGGGAGTGGCAGTCGAGCGTGGCGAGGCTCACCGTGACCGCGACGTCCCGCGGGGCGCCG
Organism: Actinomycetota bacterium; assembly: GCA_040757755.1. GTDB lineage: Bacteria > Actinomycetota > Thermoleophilia > Miltoncostaeales > Miltoncostaeaceae > JBFLWO01. The sequence continues at coordinate 4,173 of JBFLWO010000199.1, read as the reverse complement.
GCCTCCCGCAGCACCTCCCGCATCTCGGGGGCGAGCGCCTCCTCGAAGCGGCCGATGAGGTGGTGCGCCGCGGCGGTCGCCCCGTCCGGCGAGGCGACGGTGATGAAGTCGTCGCCGCCGATGTGGCCGACGAACCCGTCCGGGTCGTGGCTCCACGCCACCTCGATCGCGGCGGCGAGGCGCACGATGAGCCGGTCGCCCGCCGCGAAGCCGGCCCAGTCGTTGATCTTCTTGAACCCGTCCAGGTCGATGTGGGTGACGGCGAACGGCACGCCGGCGCCGGCGCGGCGGGCGATCTCCTCCTGCACCACCAGGTTCCCGGGGAGGCCCGTGAGGGGGCTCTGGTCCCGGGCGCTTCGTGCGTGCACGTCGGCGAGGGCGCCGAGCAGGTCGCGCACCGCGATGATCCCGGCGACCGCGCCGGAGGCGTCGACCAGGACGATGTCGTCGTACATGCGGTCGCGGCGGCGCGCGGTGGCCTGCTCGCTCACGAACAGGATGTCGGCGTCCCGCGGCACGATCAGGGCCTCCGGGTCGCACAGCTCGCTCACCGGGCGCTTGCCCTGCAGCGCCGGCCCGTACATGCGCGACATGAGCCCCACGAGGGTCTCCCGGGTGACGACGCCGGCGAAACGGCCCTCGCCGTCGGTCACGACGAGGGTCCGCAGGGCCGGGTCGCGGTGGAACCGCTTCACCGCGTGCTCCACCAGCTCGTCCCCCGGCACGTCCGTCGCGCACTCCGCCAGGTCGGATGCCACGATGCCGCTGCCGCGCACCCTGTGGGCGCGCACGCGGCCGCGCAGCGCCTCCACGAGCTCGCCGCGCGGCTGCGGGAACCTCGGTCCGGGGCGGGCGAACCCGTAGCCCTGGGCGAGGGCGATGCCGGCGCGGTTCACGGCGGCGAGCTCGTGCGCGCTCTCCACCCCCTCCGCCACCACCTGGGCGCCGATCTGCTGGCCCAGGCTCGCGAGGGCCGCGAGCAGGGCGTAGCGCGCCCGGTCCCCGTCGCTTCCCTTCACCAGCACCTTGTCGAGCTTCACGTAGTCGGGGCGCAGCGCCGCGATCCGCTCGAACGTGGCGTGCCCGGTTCCGGCGTCGTCGAGGGCCACCTCGATCCCCAGCCGCCGCAGCTCCGTCATGCGCCGGATGAGCGCGTCGGCGTCCTCGATCGCCTCCCCTTCGGTCACCTCGATCACGAGCACCCGGCGTCCGATGCCGTGGTCGAGCATCAGCGACTCCATCGCGACCATCGGCAGCCGCATCACGGTGGGGCCGCTCAGGTTCACGAACAGGCGGGTGCCGTCCGGGCGGCCTGAGGCGCTCTTCAGCGCGGCGCGGAGGCAGGCGAGCTCGAGCTCGGGGCCGCGCCCCGCGTTCCACGCCCGGGAGATCGCCTCCGCCGGCCCCAGGCCCCCGACGCGCGGCCGGGCGAGCGCCTCGAAGCCGAACACGGCGCCGGACTCGACGGCGACGAGCGGCTGGTGGTGCACGTCGATCGCCCCCGGTGCGACGAGCCGGTCGACGAGGGCGTCGTCGCGGGCGACGTCGCGCATCGGCCGCCAGGCGCGCACCGCCCGCACCGCGGCGCGCTCGAGCGCCGCCTCCCCCTCCCCGTCCATCACGGCGACACCGGCGGCGCCGTCCGGCGACAGCCCCGCGAGCCACGCCGCCGACGGGGCGGGGCGCGCGCACGGGATCAGCGAGATCCACCCGTCGCCGAACCGCCGCGCGTCGAGGAGCCCCGCCGGCCGGCCCAGGGTCCACACGACCCACCCGCATGGCGGCACGGTGAGGGACACCGTGTCGGCCTCCTCGTCGAGCGCAACACCTCGGTGCATGGGCGTCTCCCTCGCCTTCGCCAAGTAACTCGTGCGGGCCCGGTGGTGGGTGGCCACCGTGCGCCCTATCTGCATCGACCGCGATCCATCCGTCAAATAGCAGCGGGCCGCGATCTTCACACGTTGGTCACGCTCATGCCTCGGCGAGACGCGGGGGTCGCGTTCACATCCTGGGTGCGCGGGGGATCAACACCCCGGTCACATGAGGGCGGGTGTCATTTCGGTGAAACCCGAGTGACAATGCGGAAATTGCCGCAAGTTCGTACCGCTCATCACAAAGCGCCATCCCGGCCGGACGCCCGATGGTCGAAACGCACGAACACCATGTGGAACGGTCATCCAAGCGCGCTTCGGAGAACCATGGGGTCCTTCACGACGTGACCTTCGCCTGCCTGCACATGGTCAAAAGACGTCACGTGAGGCAGTTCACGACGGTGCAACACCCAGCGTGTTTAGTGCGGCCGGCCCGGGTCGATGGTGAATACGGCGCCCGGCCCCGCGGCATCCCCACGGCTGGGCCGGCGGCCAGCGTCCCCACCCGCGACGACAGCAAGGGAGAGACATGACCGTGCCCCCTCACGGCGCCACGGCGCCACCCGCCCCGGCCGCCCCCGCCGCACGCGCCGCCCGCGCCGGCCTCGCCAGGCTCACCGTCGGGCGTCGCCTCGCGCTCGGATTCGCTCTGACGGTGCTCATGACCGCCATCGTCGGCCTCGTCGCGATCCTGTCCCTCGGTGAGGTGAGCGGCACCTACCGGAGCCTGATCGATCAGCGCGCCGCGAACCGCGCCACCTCGCTCGACCTCCAGACGAGCATCGCGATCGAGGCCGGGGCGTTCCGGGGCCTGGTCCTCACCGGCAACGACCGGTTCCGCGCCGCGTTCGACCGCGCCACCGCCGAGTTCCGCGAGGACCTCGCCGAGCTGCGCGGCCGCGCCGACGCCGCGGACATCGCGGCGCTCGACGAGATCGAGACGACGCACGACGCGTACCTCGCGACCGTCGCCGAGGCCCGCGCCGCCTTCGACAGAGGGGACGTGGCGGCGGCGAAGGCGCTGATCGCCGCCAAGATCCGCCCGGCGAACGACGCAGCGATCGCGAAGGTCGACCCGTTCGTGGAGGCGCAGAGCGCGAAGATGAAGGAGGGCGTGGCCGCGGCGGAGAGCACCGCCGGCACCGCCCGGGCCGTCAGCATCGGCGTGCTCGGCGCGTCGTTCCTCCTCGCGCTCCTCATGGCGGTCCTCATCACCCGCTCGATCACGCGGCCCCTCGGGGCGCTCGAGGAGCGCCTGCGCGACATCGCCGACGGCGACGGGGACCTGACGCAGCGCGTCGACGAGAGTCGCCGGGACGAGCTGGGCGCCGTCGGCCGGGCCTTCAACCGGTTCGCCGGCCAGGTGCAGGACATCGTCCGCCAGGTGCAGGCCGCGGCCCGCACGCAGTCGCAGGTGGCGCGGGAGATGGCGGACGCGAGCGCCCAGGCAGGCGTCGCGGTCAGCCAGATCGCCGCGACGATCGAGGAGATGGCGCGCGGCGCGACCGAGCAGGCCGCCGGCACGCACGACGCCACCACGACCGTCGGGGAGATGGCGCAGGGCGTCACGCAGGTCGCCGAGGGGGGTGCGCTCGCCGCCTCCGCCGCGGAGGACGCCGGCGAGGCCGCCGCGCAGGGCGCCGAGGTCGTGACGGAGGCGACGGAGGCAATGGGCCGCGTGCACGAGCGCGTCGAGCTCGCCTCCGAGGTGATCTCCGGCCTCGACGCGAAGAGCCAGGCGATCGGCGAGATCGTCGGCGCGATCGACGGCATCGCGAGCCAGACGAACCTCCTCGCCCTGAACGCCGCGATCGAGGCGGCCCGCGCCGGCGACCAGGGGCGCGGCTTCGCGGTGGTCGCCGAGGAGGTGCGCCAGCTGGCGGAGGAGAGCCAGGCCGCGGCGGCCTCGATCGGCAGGATCGTCGGGGACATCCAGCAGGAGACGCAGCGGGCCGTCGAGGCGATGCACGCCGGGCGGGAGGAGGTGGAGCTGGGCGTCGCCTCCGTCGGGAAGGCGGGGGACGCCTTCGGCCGCATCCGGGGTCAGGTGGACCGCGTCGTGACCGAGGTGTCGAGCGTGGCGGCCGCCAGCCGTCAGCTCGCCGCCAGCGCCGCCCAGACCCAGGAGCAGATCGCCGCCGTCGCCGCCGTGTCGGAGGAGAGCGCCGCCGCCACCCAGGAGGTGTCGGCGTCGACGGAGGAGACGTCCGCCTCCAGCGAGCAGGTGTCGGCGTCGGCGCAGCGCCTGGCGGAGGACGCCGAGGAGCTCGACCGCCTCGTCGCCCGCTTCACGGTGTAGTGC
>JBFLWO010000198.1:0-4962 GCA_040757755.1 Actinomycetota bacterium | reverse complement strand
GGTCCCGGGGTTCGTCGACCGCGCGCTGCAGGGGGAGGTCGCCGCCCTCGCCGGCGGCGTCCCCGCCGTGAGCGGCGTCTACGTACAGCACCTCGTCACCGGATGCGGCGCCGCCGTGAACGCCGGCGCCCCGTTCCCCGCCGCCAGCACCCTGAAGGCCGCGATCCTCGTCGAGGCCGTGCGCCAGGCCGGCGGCACCCCGACCCCCGCCACCGCCCGGCTCCTCGACCGCATGATCGTCGACTCCGACGACCGCGCCGCCAACACGGTCCTCGGCCTCCTCGGCGGCGGATCCGGGCCCGCCGCCGTCACCGCGACCCTGCGCAGGATCGGGCTCACCGAGGCCCTCGTCCGCCGCCCCTACATCATCGAGGACGCCCGCCGCGCCCGCACGCCGATTCCCGTGGAGGCCACCGCCCGGCCCGCCCTCTACACCAACTTCATCGCCACCCCGTACGAGCTGGGCCGCCTCATGGTGTCGGTGCACCGCGCCGCCCTCGGCACCGGGGCGCTGCGGCGCGCCGGCATCTCGGTGCGGGCCGCCCGCACCCAGCTCCTGCCGCGCCTCCTGTCCGTGCGCGACACCACGAAGATCGTCGCGGGACTGCCCCGCGGGATGCCCGTCGCCCACAAGACCGGCTACACCACCCAGGTGAAGCACGACGCCGGCATCGTCTACCTGCCCGGCGGACCGGTCGTCGTCGTCGCGATGACCTGGAGCCGGTCCGGGGTGGGGGACGCCACCGGCGACCGGTTCATCGCCCGGGTCGCCGACGCCGCCCGCCGCCGCCTGGCCGGCGGGGGACGGTGCGGCGCCCCCGCGCGCTGACCCCGCCGGTCACCGCCGCCCCCGGCCGAAGCTCTGCGCCTCGGGCGCCGCGGCCCGCACCCGCGTCACCTCCGCCGGGTCCGCCGCCGCCGGCAGCTCCGCCCGGGCGAGGGCGCGCACCAGCACGTTCGTGACCCGCTCCCGGCGCTCCAACCGGCCCCGCACCACGAGGAGCGGCTCCGCGCGCACGAGCGCCCTGTGGCGCTCGTACACCTCGGGACGCACGATCGCGTTGATCGTGCCGGTCTCGTCCTCCAGCAGGAGGAACACGATCCCCCCGGCGGTCTGGGGGCGCTGCCGCGCCACCACCAGGCCCGCCACGCACACCTCGCTGCCGTGGGCGAGATCCGCGAGCCCCGCCGCCGTCGTCGCGTCCGGCGGCAGCCCGGGGCGGACCAGCGCGACGAGATGCCACCCGGTGGAGAGCCCGGTCGTCTCGTAGTCCGTCAGCGTCCGCTCGATGCGGCTCGGCTCCGGAAGCGGGGGAGGGGTCGCCGCGGGCAGCGGGAGCGGCAGCTGCGCGCCCGCCCGCCCCGTGGCGCGGGGACGCGCCGCCACGCCGAGCTCCCACAGCATCGCGCGCCGCGGCCGGGCGAAGACGTCGAGCGCCCCCGCCCGCACCAGGGCCGACAGCTGCTCACCCCGCAGGTCCGCCCGGGCCGCCAGGTCCACCGGGTCGCGGAAGGGGCCGTTGCGGGTGCGCTCCTCCACCAGGCGCTGCGCTGCGTCCTGCCTCACCTCGCGCACGTAGCCCAACCCGATGCGCACCTCCCCGCCGGGCTCCACCGTGCACACGGCCTGCGACCGGGCCACGCACGGGGGGAGCACCCGCACCCCGCGCCGCTGCGCGTCGCGCACCAGGCTCGCCGGGGGGTAGAAGCCCATCGGCTGCGCGTTCAGGAGCGACGTCAGGAACTCCGCGGGATAGGTGCGCCGCAGCCACGCGCTCTGGTACGCCAGCACCGCGAACGCCGACGAATGCGCCTTGGGGAAGCCGAAGTTGGAGAACCCGACGAGCTTCTCGAAGACCGTCCGGATCGTCGCGTCGTCCACCCCGCGCCGCCGCGCCCCGTCCCGGAAATCGCGCCACAGGGTGAGCATCGCCTCGCGGCTGCGCTTGCGGCTCATTGCGCGGCGCAGGGCCTCGGCCTGGCCGGGGGAGAAGCCGGCGAGGGCCATCGCCACCTCCAGCACCTGCTCCTGGAACACGATCACCCCGAGGGTCTCGCGCAGGCAGTCGGCGAGGAGGGGATGGTCGTAGGGGGGCTCGAACCCCGGGTCGGCACGCCGCAGACGCCGGTGCTTCACGTAGGGGTGCACGGCGCCGCCGCTGACCGGGCCGGGGCGGATGAGCGCCACCTGGACCGTGAGGTCGTCCAGGCTCTCGGGCCGCGTCTGAAGCAGGCTCTGCATCTGCGCGCGGCTCTCGATCTGGAAGACGCCCACCGTGTCGGCGTCCTGGATGTCGGCGTAGACGGCCGGGTTGGAGAACCCGATGCGCGACAGGTCGACCATCCTCCCGCGGGTGCGGGCGATGAGGTCGACGCACTCCTCGACGGCCGAGAGCATGCCCAGGCCGAGGAGGTCGATCTTCACGAACCCGGCGTCGGCGCAGGAGTCCTTGTCCCACTGGCACATCTGGCGCCCCGGGAACGCCGCCGGCACCACGGGCACGTGCTCCACCAGCGGCCGCGCGCTGACCACCATCCCCCCGGAGTGCTGGGACAGGTGGCGCGGCAGGCCGGCGGCCTCGCGGGCGAGGAACGCGAGCGCGCGCCACCGTGGGGAGCGCAGCTTCGCCTCCCCGTCCGGCAGCCGGGCGAGCTCCTCCTCCAGCGTGCCGGCGTTCGACCACGCGTCGGAGATCTGCGCCAGCCGGGCGAGCTCGGCCTCCGGCAGCGCCAGCGCCTTCCCCAGCTCCCGCACCGCCATGCGCAGCCGGAAGGTGGGGAACGCCGCCACGAGCGCCGCGTGCTCGTGCCCGTAGCGGCGGATCACCTCCTCGATCAGCGCCTCCCGGATGTCGCGCGGGAAGTCGAGGTCGATGTCCGGCACCGACGCCATGTCGCGGTTCAGGAACCGCCCCAGGAAGAGGCGGTTCGCGACCGGGTCGACGTGGGAGAGGCCGGTGAGGTAGCAGACGATCGACCCGACCGACGACCCGCGCCCGCGTCCCGGGGGGAGCCACCGGCGCGCCGACCCGGCGGGACGCACGCGCAGCGCCACCTCCCGCGCGATCTCGAGGATCTCGCGGTGCAGCAGGAAGAAGCCGGAGAGCCCGTGGTGGGCGATGAGGGCGAGCTCCTCGTCCAGGCGTACGCGGGCCTCGGCGCGGCGGGACGCGTTCGGGTAGCGGGCCCCGAGCTGGTGCAGGCAGATGCGCGCCAGCGCGGCGTCGGCGGTCTCGCCCGGGTGCCCCGCGGTGAAGTCGGGGAAGCGGTACCCCAGGTCGCGCGTGAGGTCGAAGTCCAGCCGCTCGGCGAGGCGCACGGTCTCGGCGACCGCCTCGGGGTGGTCGGGGAACCGGGCGGCGGCCTCCGCGGGGGCGCGGAGCACCGCGTCGCGGTTGCCGCGCCGCTCCGCCTCGCTGCCGTCCAGGGTCAGCCGGGTGCGGATCGCGACGAACGCGTCCTGCAGGTAGGCGCGGCGCGGGTGGTGGGCGTGGACGTCCCCGGTGGCGACGGTGCGCAGCCCCAGCGCGGCGGCGAGGTCGGCGAGGCCGCGTGCCAGGGCGCGGTCGCCGTGCGCGCGGGGACGCTGGATCTCGACGTAGACGCGGTCCCGGCCGAAGGCGGCGACGAGGTCCCTCGCCGCACGCTCGGCGTCCGTGACCCGTCCCGCCGCCACGAGCCGCGGGACCGCCCCGTGGCGCGCGCACCCCGTGAGGCACACGAGGCCCTCGGCGTGGGGCGCGAGCGCCGCCGGGTCGAGCGCCGGGGGGATCGCGCGCCGGTCGGGCGGCGGGCGCGTCCCGGCGTGGGCCAGGGTGATGAGCCGGCACAGGTTCGCGTAGCCGCGGGCGGTCTCGACGAGGAGGGTGAGGTGGGAGCCGTCCGCGAGGGTGACCTCGGCGCCGGTGATGGGACGAACCCCCGCGGCGCGGGCCGCGTGGGCGAACGCCAGCGAGCCGCACAGGCCGTCGTGGTCGGTGAGGGCCAGCGCCGGGTACCCGAGCTCGGCGGCACGGCCCGCGAGCTCCTCGGGGGCGGAGGCGCCGTCCAGGAAGCTGAAGGCGGAGTGCGCGTGCAGCTCGACGTATGCGGCACCCATACGAACACATGTTCGATCATGCGGGGTGGGCGGTCAAGCGGCCGGATGACCGGTCAGAATCTCTCGCCGATGGACGTCGAGCGCCACTTCACCCACACCCCCTGGGAGCCGCGCGTCGGCTACTGTCGGGCGATTCGAGTCGGCACGGGCATCCACGTCTCCGGGACCGTCGGGGTCGACCCGGACGGCCGCGCCCCCGCCGGGGCGTACGCCCAGGCCGCGCTGGCGATCGCCCGCGTGGTGGGGGCCGTGGAGGCGCTTGGCGGCACGCGCCGCGACATCGTGCGGACCCGCATGTTCGCGACGCATCCGGCACGAGATCTTGACGAGATCGCACGGGCGCACCGCGAGGCGTTCGCCGACCACCCGCCGGCGACGTCGCTGCTCGGCGTCTCGCAGCTGGTGGAGCCCGGCCTGCTCGTGGAGATCGAGGCGGAGGCGGAGGTCGGCGCGGGCGGGTGAGGCCCCCTCACCCCTGGAGAGCCGCGTCGTGGCTGACGTACCGCTCCGCCTCGCGCCCGTCAGGATGAAGCGGGTGCGGATATCGCGACGAACACGTCCTGCAGGTGGGCGCGGCGCGTGTTTGCGGCCGTAGACGTGGCAGGTGGCGACGGCGCACAGCCCGAGCGCAAGGGCCAAGGCTGTGCCTGCCCCGGTGACCGTGACTTCTCACACACAGCGGGAATTCCGCATGTGATCATCCCTCTAAAGGGGGACTGTCGCATCCGTGGGGGAGGTTAGGGTGCCCGGATGGGCTCGGGGACGGCGGCGGAACGTCCGCCCTGTCCGGATCGCGGACCGGAGGGACACGCGTGAGGCGGATCGGCGGGGCGGGGCGGGGGCCGGCGGCGCGCCTCGTCGCG
>JBFLWO010000197.1:0-5002 GCA_040757755.1 Actinomycetota bacterium | reverse complement strand
TCGAACACCGGGCCCTCCAGCCGCGCCGCCCAGATCGCCAGGCTCGGATCGCCGGTCGACACCACGCCCAGGCGCACGGTGTCGCCGTCGAGCGTGCACCGCACGTCCGTGACGACCTGGGTGCGACCCCGCTCGAGCTGCTCGGCGATGCGCAGGCAGCTCGCCAGACGCAGGAGCCGCGCGTCGCCGCCGCGCGGCAGCACCGGGCCCAGCGGGTCAGGCGTCGGCGGCGCCTTGCGGTGCGACCGCACGAGCAGCGCGATCATGGCGAGCTCACGGTGCAGGAAGCCGGGGAGGCCCGCGTTCAGCACCAGGTAGTACGAGTGCTTGTGGTGGTCGTTGTAGTCGACGAGCACGCCCACGTCGTGCAGCACCCCGGCCGCCCACAGCACCTCGCGCTCCCGCTCGTCGCCGTCGTCCAGGCCGAGGGCCGTGAGCTCCTCCAGGATGCGGGTCGCGAGGTGGGCGACGTGGTGGGCGTGAACCTCCTCGTACCGGTAGATGCGGGCGATGTTCAGGACCGCGGCGCGGCGCACGTCCGGGATCACCGGCCGGTCCTCGCCGTCGAGGAGCCACTCGAAGAACACGCCCTCCCGCAGCCCCTGCGCCGACACCTCCATGCGGTCCGTCCCGACGTGCTCCATCACGCTGTCGACGACGAGGGCGCCGGCGAGCATGATGTCGGCGCGGTCCGTCTTGAGCCCGGGGAGCCGCTCCCGCTGCCGAGCCGGCAGCTCCGCCATCGCCTCGATGAGCTCCGCGAGCGCGGACCGCCGCAACGTGTACCCGTGCACCTCGCTGAGCGGGTAGCCGACGGCCTTCTGCGCCATCGCGGCGAGCGTCCGGACGGACCCGCCGACCCCGACGAGGCGGCCCTCGTCGAGGTGCGCCCAGCCGACGCGGGCGAGGTTGTCCTCCACGTGGCGGCGCAGCGCCTTCAGGTCCGAGCGCGACGGCTTGCCGTTCGGCAGGAACGCCGCGGTCATGCGCACCGCGCCGAGCGGGGCGCTCCACGTCTGGCGCAGGTCCCGGCCCACGACACGGGCCAGCTGCGCGCTGCCCCCGCCGACGTCGAGGATGATCCCGTCGCGCATCGTCGTGGAGTTCACGACCCCCAGGTACGCGTAGCGGGCCTCGTCCTCCGCCGCGATGACGCGCACGGGAAGCCCCTCGGCGCGCAGCGCCTGCACGACCTCGTCCCGGTTCGCCGCCTCCCGGATCGCGCTGGTGGCCACGGCGAGCACCTCGTCGATGTGCGACGCGCGGCAGAAGGCGGCGTACAGCCGGGCGGTGCGGCGGGCCCGCGCCACCGCCTCGGCCCCGAGCCGGTCGCCGTCCTGGTCGGCGGACAGGCGCACCACCTCGCGGATCTCGTCGACGAGCTGGTGGGAGCCGTCGGGCCCGTGGCGGAACACGACGAGCCGGAACGTGTTGGATCCGAGGTCGACGACCGCGACGCGACGCTCGTCCACTGCGGGAACCGGGGGCGGCGCTAACCTAACGGCCATGGGACCGACCCCGCTTCGTCCGCCCACCGTGGATGAGGCGGCCGACGCGCTCGCCCCGGTCCTGCCCGTGCCCATCGCGTGGCCCGCGGTGTTCGACGCCCCGGCCGCCGTGGAGCGGGCCTGGACCGACTACGTCGCGACCCTGCCGCACGGCGAGATGATCGCGCTGCGCCAGGCCCTCGCGTTCGCCCGCGCCCGGCACGGGGCGCAGACCCGCCGCGGCGGCACGGCGCCGTACTGGGTGCACCTGGTGCGCGTGGGGATGGAGCTTGCGAGCTGGCGCGTCGAGACGCCCGTGCTCTTGAAGGCCGCGCTGCTCCACGACGTCGTGGAGGACACGCCCACCACGATCCAGGAGGTCGCCGCCGGCTTCGGCGACGACGTGGCGGGCCTCGTGGACTGGCTCACCGTGATGGAGCCCGCGCCGGAGGGGGACCTCAGGCGCTACTACCTTCGGCTCGCGACGGAGGCGCCGTCGCAGGCGCGGCTTCTGAAGATCGCGGACCGGGTCGACAACCTGCGCAGCGTGCAGGCCCTGGTGATGCGCACGGGCGACGCGCATCGCGCGTGGGCGGGACGCTACCTCGACCGCACCCACTGGCAGGTGCTGCCCTTGGTGGGCGAGGCGCCGTCGGCCGCCCGGGTCGCGCTCGTCATGGCGATGGCCGACCTCGCGCCCCTCGTCGAAGGCGGGACCTTCACGCAAAGCTAACGGTCGGGAAACCGCCGCCACACGGGCGCGGGGGAGGATGCCGCCGTCATCGACCACACGGAGGCATCCCATGGCACGCGACACGCAGATCTCCCTGTCCCGCCTCAGCGCCCTGATCTCCCGCCTCGACCCGCACGTCGACGGCACGTGCACCGTTCCCGGTTGCGTTCACGAGGTCGCCGCTCGACCGGTCACGCGGCTGCGGCGGCGACCCCCCTCCGTCCCGCCGCGCCGGCCCGCGGCGCCGCAGGCAGCCTAGACGAGCGCGGCGCGGCGTCGCCGGGCCGCGAAGGTGAGGGATGTCCCCGGGGCGGGCCCCCGGGGACATGCCCGTGCGGTGCCCCCACGCGACGCCGCGTCCGCCCGTGAGGCATCACGCCGCCAGGCGCGCCGCGGTCCCGTCGCCGGCGACGACGTCGCGGACGCGGGACGGGTCGTCGGCGATCGTCGCGACGAGGCTGAGCGCCAGGCGCGACGCGGTGCGCGCCGGCCCCCCGGGCCGCAGGGCGGGGGACTCCTCCTCGACGCGCCACCCGTCCCCGTCCCAGCCCTGCACCGGCCCGGCGGAGCGCGTGAGCCGCCCCTGGTGCGACCACAATGCCGCCGCCCACACGCGGGGGCTCAGACGCCCCGGCCAGCCCGGCGCGGCCTGCCCGAACAGGCCGGCGACGTCCGCGTCCCACGCCCGCAGGCTCGGCCGGTCCCGCACCAGCAGCACCGCGAGCAGGTGATCCGGGGGACCGCCGTCGAGCGTGGCGGCGGCGGGCACCGCGCCGGAGCCGGTCTCGGCGGCGGGCACGAAGCAGATGGCGGGGGGAAGCTCGTCGTCGAGCTGCCCCGGGTCGGCGCCGGCGCGCTCCTGCGCCTCCTCCCACGCCTCGTCGAGGAACCGCCGGGTGACGAGGACCGTTTCCGCCTGACACCACCAGCCGAGCAGGATCGCCTCCGCGGACGCCAGCGCCAGGGGGTCGCGCGCCGCGCCGGACCCCCACGACGGCTCCACGCACGCCGCGGAGATCTGCACCGGCACCCGCCGTGGCCACGCGTCGGCGAGGAGCTCCCGCCGTGGCGGGCCGGGGAGGGCGACCAGCCAGGCCAGCCCGTCGCGCGCCGCGTCGGCGTCACCCGTCCAGGCGGGGGGCGCGCCCCCCAGGATCTGGAGCGCGGGTCCGAGGTCGCCTGCCGGGATCGGGATCACCGTTCCCCCCGATGACGTGGTGGGTGTGGCGATCGTATCGACCGTGGCGGGGGCGTGCTGAACATCCCGGTTCGGCGGCGGCCGCGTGACAGCGGCGCGGGGGACCGGATAGGGTGGCCCGGCATTCACGGCCGGTGGTCGCCCCTCGGGGCGCGCGAGAGGGAAGTCCGGTGAGACGCCGGCGCGGTCCCGCCACTGTGACCTGGGAGCGTCGTCGCTGGGCGCGAAGCCGGCCACTGGGGGGACCCGGGAAGGCGCGACGTGACGCGAGGACCAGGGAGCCAGGAGACCTGCCCCGGCCGCGCAGCGACAAAGCCCCCTTCGTGGACAAAGGAGCTTCACATGCGGGTTCCGTACCGCCGCGCGCTCGCGGCCGCGCTCGTCTCCGGCGCCGCCGCCGCGCCGCTCGCCCTCGCCGCCCCCCAGCAGACCACCGTGCGGGTGGAGGGGCAGTCCCAGACCCTCGTCCCGGAGAGCGCGATCACCGTGGACGACCAGGGGACGACGACGTTCTTCGACGCCACCACCTTCGCCCCGCTGGACGCGGCGAACAACTCGGTGCTGGCGCAGCTCGGGCGCGCCGCCTCCTCCGCCGGGATCGACATGCGGGTGCGGCTGTTCGACTTCGGCACGGGGCCGCTCGCGTTCATCGACAAGCTCGGGCCCGACGCGGGCGCCGGCAGCGTCGGCTGGAGCTTCCGGGTCGACCGGGCGCAGCCGGGCTTCGCGTCGGCGAACCAGGTGCTCCTCACCGCCGGCCGGTCCGTCGTCTGGTACTACGGGTCGGCGGGTGCCCGCACCCTCGACCTGTCGGTGTCCGCGGACCGGGTGAAGCAGGGCGCGCCGGTCGACGTGACCGTGATGAGCTACGACGACACCGGCGCGGGCGCGCCGGCGGCGGGCGCCACCGTGACGTACGGGGACGCCGTCGCCGTCGCGGACGCGGCGGGCGCTGCGCGGTTCGTCGGCCAGGGCGTCGGCACGAAGGGCATGCAGGCGACCCGGGCGGGAGACGTCCGCAGCCCCTCCCGCAGCGTCTGCTCGTACACGACCGATCCGACCGTGTGCAACCTGCCCCCGGCGCCCGCGACCCCCGCGCCCGCGGCGCCCGCGACTCCCGCGGCGTCGACGCCCGTGGCGACCACCCAGGCGAGCACGGACACCAGCGCGCCGTCGAGCCGCATCGGGTTCCCGCGGTCCGGGCGCGCCCACCGCGCCGTGCGCGCCGTGCGCGGCGCCGCCGGCCCCGACCGCTCGGACGTCGCCCGCGTCGAGGTCGCCCTCGCCCAGCGGGTCGGCACCCAGTGCCGGTTCCGGCAGGCGGACGGGACGTTCCTGCCGCCGGGCCCCTGCGCCCAGCAGGTGTACCTGCCGGCCCGCTCCGTCGGCGGCTCCTGGCTCATCGGCCTGCGCGGAACCCTCCCGGCCGGCCTGTACCGCGTGTGGAGCCGGGCGACCGACGGCGCCGGCAACCGCGAGGGCGTCGGGCTCCCCGGCGTGAACACCCTCCAGTTCCGGGTCGCGCCCGGCCGGAAGTGATCGGGCGCGGACGCGCCGTCCGCGCCGCCGCCGCCGTGTCGGCCG
>JBFLWO010000196.1:0-5008 GCA_040757755.1 Actinomycetota bacterium | reverse complement strand
GGGCGCGGTGCGGATCACTCGATCCCGGCCGCCTTCAGGGCGTCCAGCCCCGCCGCCGCGTCGATGTCGCGCAGGTTCACCGGCGCCTGCGTGACGCGGTGGATCGGCCGGACCCCGTTCGTCGCCGGGAGGCCGGTGCGCAGCGGGTACTCGTAGTTCAGCTCGCTGAAGTTGACCTGCGCGCGGGCGGAGGTCATGTACTCCACGAAGGCCCGGGCCGACGCCGGGGCCGGGCCGTCCTTCACCAGGCAGAGCGTGGCCGCGTTGAACAGCACGCCGAGCGGCGACTTCGGCACGAGCTTGCCGCGGATCACGGTGCGGACCGCGCCGTCGCTGCCGCGCACCTTCACCTTGACCCGCTGCAGGCGCTGCTGGTCGGGGTAGACGACACCGACGGGCGAGCCGTCCGCGGACTCGAGGTGGTAGTAGTAGTGGTTCACCAGGCCGATCGCGAACTCGCCGCGCCCGACGGCCTTGCGGACGTCGGTGTGGCCCGGCAGGACCGTCAGGCCGTTCGCCTTCAACTTGGTGAGGTACGCGGTGGCGCGCTCCTTGCCGAGCTGCAGGACGAGGGCGCCCGCCCAGGAGGCGACGGACGCCTCCTTCGACGAGGCCATCGCGACCTTGCCGCGCCACTCCGGCCTGGTGAGGTCGAGGACGCTCTGCGGCAGCTGGTCCTTGCGGACGAGGTTCTTGTTGTACATCAGGACCCGGACGCGGCCGCTGATGCCGACCCAGGAGCCGTCGACCGCGCGGAACCGGCCGGGGATGACGTTCAGCGCGGGGATCGACGAGGGGGCGAGCGCGCCCTCGCGGCGCAGGAGCTCGCAGGTGGGGGCGTCCTGGGAGATGAAGACGCTCGCCTGGGGCTGTCCGCGCTCGGCGAGGATCGCCTGCGCGAGCGCGCCGTTGGAGCCGCTCTTCACCTTCACCTTGATCCCGGTCTCCGCCTCGAAGGCGCGCAGGGCGGGGGCGATGAGCGCCTCCTTCCGCCCCGTGTAGACGACGAGGTCGGTCGCCTCGTGGGAGGACGCGGCGCCCGCCGTCGCGGCGGCGACGCCGCCGGTGACGGCGACTGCCGTGCAGGCGACGCCGGTGGCGGCGGCGAGGGTGCGTCGAATTGTCGGCATGTGGTTGACGGCCTCCTCTATCGGAAATGGGGGTTACCGTTGGACGACCCTATCCCGGCGGTGAGGCCGCATGAACCACAACCGTAAGGTGACCCTAACGAATGTCCTTCGGATTGGTGACGGCCGGCCCGGGGCCGGGGCGCTCAAGTGGCGCCCCACCCCCTCCGATTGGAGGAATGCCGGTCACCTGTCCTCGTCCCCGAGGTGACCCCCCGACATGGCTGCTGACACCCTCGACACCCACGGCATCCCCGACGCCGACGCCGCCGACCTGATCCGCGTGCTCGTCGTCGAGGACAGCCCCCTGATGACGGCGATGATCCGGGCGACCCTCAAGGACCAGGGCTTCGCCCTGGCGTTCGCCGCGCACGGCCGCGAGGCTCTCGACCAGGTCGAGCACCGCCCGCCCCACGTCGTCATCAGCGACTGGGAGATGCCGGTGATGGACGGCCTCGCCCTGTGCCGGGCGCTGCGCCAGGACCCCACCCTCGACGACGTCCGCTTCATCATGGTGACCGCCGACGAGCGCACCGACCGGCTGGTGGAGGCCCTCGAGGCCGGCGCCGACGACTTCGTGAAGAAGCCGTTCGAGCCGCTCGAGCTCCTCGCCCGGGTGCGAGCCGCGGTCCGCATCGCCGGGCTCCAGACCGCGCTGCGGCGCCGCGAGGCCGAGTACCGGGCGCTCGCCACCGAGCACGGCGTGCTGAGCCAGGTCGCCACCGCCGTCGCCGCCGGCGCGGACCCCGCGGAGGTGTTCGGCGAGGTCGCCCGGCAGGTCGCGTCCCTCCTCGGCGCCGAGGCCGGCGGCGTCGCGCGCTTCGACGGCGGCGCCCGCGCCACCCTCGTCGGCGGGTGGGCCGCCTCCCCGAGCCTCCACAGCGAGCCCGGCACCGTGCTGCACCTCGACTCCGGAGAGAGCGTCACCGCCCAGGTGATGCGCACCGGCCGGGCCGCCCGGATCGACGACTACAACCTCGTGCCGGGTGCCGCGGCGCGCGCCGAGGCGGCGGAGCGCCGCAGCTCGATCGCCGCGCCCATCCGCGTCGCCGGCGGCCTGTGGGGCACGGTCGGGGCGATCAGCACCCGCTCAGATGCCTTCCCCCTCGGAGCGGAGGCCCGCCTCGCCCGCTTCGCCTCCCTCGTCGCCCTCGCCATCGCGAACGCCGAGTCGCAGCGGCAGCTGCGCGAGCTCGCCACCCGCGACCCGCTCACCGGCGTCGCCAACCGCCGCCTGTTCACGGAGCGCATCGAGTCGGAGATCTCGCGGGCCCGCCGCCACGGCCACCCCCTGTGCCTCGCGATGCTCGACATCGACCACTTCAAGCGCATCAACGACACGTTCGGGCACCCCGTCGGCGACCAGGTGCTCACCGAGGTCGCCGCCCTCATCTCCGGCCTCGCCCGCGCCGAGGACGTCATCGCCCGGGTCGGCGGCGAGGAGTTCGCCTGGATCCTCCCCGAGACCGACCTCGACGGGGCCACCGCGGCCGTGGACCGCCTCCGCCGCACCGTCGAGCGTACCCCCTTCCCGATCGCGGGGCGCGTCACCATCTCGTGCGGGATCACCGCGCTGGACGCCGTCGACGAGCCCGACAGCATCACCGCCCGGGCCGACGAAGCCCTGTATCGCGCCAAGGAGGGCGGCCGGAACCTCTGCGTCGCCGCCGAGGCGCCCGCCGCCGCGAGCGCCTGACGCCGGCCGGGGGCGGGTGGCCCCGCCCCCGCGCTACTCCTCCTCGCCCGCCGTGCGCGCCGCCGTGGCCCGCTCGGCGATCTCCTGCACCACGTCGGCGTTCGCCAGCGTCGTCACGTCCCCCAGGTTGCGGTTCTCGGAGATGTCGCGCAGCAGGCGGCGCATGATCTTCCCGGAGCGGGTCTTCGGCAGGTCGTCGGTGAGGACGATCGACGCCGGCCGGGCGATCGGCCCGATCTTGCGCGCCACGTGGCCGCGCAGCTCCTGGATGAGGGCCTCGTCGCCGTGCACGCCGCCCTTCAACGTCACGAACGCCGCGATCGCCTGCCCGGTCGTCGCGTCGGCGCGGCCGACGACCGCCGCCTCCGCCACCGCCGGGTGGTCCACCAGCGCGCTTTCGATCTCGATCGTGGAGAGGCGGTGCCCCGACACGTTCATCACGTCGTCGATCCGGCCGAGCAGCCACAGGTACCCGTCGGTGTCGCGGCGCACCCCGTCGCCCGCCAGGTAGCGGCCCGGGAAGCGGCTCCAGTACGTGTCGACGTACCGCTCGTCGTCACCGTGGAGGGTGCGCAGCATCGCCGGCCACGGCTGCGTGATGACGAGGTAGCCGCCGCCGTTCGACCCGACCGGCTCCCCCGCCTCGTTCACCACGTCCGCGGAGATCCCCGGGAGGGGGAACGTCGCGGACCCCGGCTTCGTGGTGGTGACCCCCGGCAGCGGGCTGATCAGGATCATCCCCGTCTCCGTCTGCCACCACGTGTCGACGATGGGGCAGCGGCCGCCGCCGATGTGCTCGTGGTACCACATCCACGCCTCGGGGTTGATCGGCTCCCCCACGGTCCCGAGCAGGCGCAGCGACGACAGGTCGTGGCGGCGCGGGTACTCCACGCCCCACTTCATGAACATGCGGATGGCGGTGGGCGCCGTGTAGAGGATCGTGGCCCGGTACCGCTCCACCATGTCCCACAGGCGGTCCTTGTCGGGGGTGCCGGGGGCGCCCTCGTAGATGATCCCCGTCGTCCCGTTGCACAGCGGCCCGTACACGATGTAGCTGTGGCCCGTGACCCAGCCGATGTCGGCGGCGCACCAGTAGACGTCGTCGTCCTTGATGTCGAAGACGTAGCGGTGCGTCATCGAGACGCCCGTCAGGTAGCCGCCGGTGGTGTGCGCGATGCCCTTCGGCTTGCCGGTCGTGCCGCTCGTGTACAGCACGTACAGGAGGTCCTCGGCGTCCATCTCCTCCGGGGCGCACTCGGCGGGCTCGTCCGCCACGAGGTCGTGGTACCAGCGGTCCCGCTCCGGGTCCCAGTCAACGGGGCCGCCGGTGCGCCGCACCACCACGGAGTGCCGGACTCCCGGGCAGGAGCGCAGCGCCTCGTCGGCGTTCGCCTTCAACGGCACGGTCTTGCCGTTGCGCCACCCCTCGTCCGCGGTGACGAGCGCGACGCAGCCGAAGTCGTTGATGCGGTCCGCGAGGGAGTCCGCCGAGAAGCCGCCGAAGACCACCGTGTGTGGGGCGCCGATCCGGGCGCAGGCGAGCATCGCGACGGGGAGCTCCGGGACCATCCCCAGGTAGATCGCCACCGGGTCGCCCTTGCCGACGCCCAGCCGCCGCAGCGCGTTCGCCAGGCGGCACACCCGGGCGTGCAGGTCCCGGTACGTGATCGTCTCGGTGTCGCCGGGCTCACCCTCCCAGTGGTAGGCGACCTTGTCGCCGCGCTCCGGCAGGTGGCGGTCCAGGCAGTTCACGGAGGCGTTCAGCGTGCCGCCCTCGAACCATTTGAAGAACGGCGGGTTCGACCGGTCGCACACCCGCGTGAACGGGGTGATCCAGTCGAGGCGGCGCGCCTCCTCCGCCCAGAACGCCTCGGGGTCCGCGGTGGCCCGCGCGTAGATCCCGTCGTCCGCGACGGTCGCCTCCGCGGCGAACGCCGGCGGCGGGGGGAACCTCCGCTCCTCGACCTGCAGGGCCTCGATCGTCCGGGCGTCAGACACGGTCGCCTCCCCTGGATTCCGGAATCCGCGCGGTCCGCGAGATCCTAGACGAGCGCTGAGGAATGTCTCCGCACGACGACTCGCCGGAGGGTTCCATGACGATTCTTCACCGGGATGCGCTCGATAGTCGAATGCCTTTTCGTCAGTTGCAGGCCTCGATTGCGGTCGCGCGTCGCTGGGCGCGACG
>JBFLWO010000195.1:0-5010 GCA_040757755.1 Actinomycetota bacterium | reverse complement strand
ACGAGCGCCAGTTCTGCTCCCCCGGGTTCGACCTGCCGGTCGGCTGCCTCATGCGCACGCCCCCCGGGGAGTACCCCGAGAACCACACCTCCGCCGACGACCTCGCGTTCGTGCGGCCCGGGCCGCTCGCCGACTCCCTCCGCGCCTGCCTCGAGATCCTCGCCGTCCTCGACGAGGACGGCACCTACGTGAACCGGTCCCCGTACGGCGAGCCGCAGCTCGGCCGGCGCGGGCTGTTCCGCGGCGCCGGCGGCGCGGGCGCCCGCGGCGGCGCCGGCCTGCCGGACGAGCGGGCCCTGCTGTGGGTGCTGAGCCAGTCCGACGGGGGGCCGTCCCTGCTCGACATCGCGACGCGGTCCGGCATGCCGTTCGGCACGATCCGCGACGCCGCCCGCGCCCTGCAGGCCGTGGGGCTCCTCGAGGAGGCCCCGGCGGCGGAGGCGCGCGCATGAGCGCGCCGCACGGTCCCCGCCTCACCGTCGGCCTGCCCCTCTACAACGGGGAGCGGTACCTGGAGTCCGCCGCCGAGGCGATCCTGTCCCAGACGTTCGAGGACTTCGAGCTCCTCATCGCGGACAACGCCTCCACCGACGCGTCGGCGGAGATCTGCCGGGGGCTCGCGGCGCGGGACCCCCGGGTGCGCTACATCCGCCACCCCGAGAACATCGGCGCCGCCCTGAACCACAACGTCGTGGTCGCCGAGGCCCGCGGGGATCTCTTCCGCTGGGCGGCCCACGACGACCTGCTGGAGCCCACCTGCCTGGCCCGCTGCGTCGAGACGCTGGACGAATGGGGGCCGGACACGGTCGTCGCGTTCCCGCGCACCCGGATGATCGACGCGGACGGCGCCCACACCTCCGACTGGGCGGAGCAGGGCTCCGTCGACCAGGACACCCCCGACGGGCGCCTGCGGGCGCTGCTCGAGAACCCCACCGGGCACCTGCGCGTGTGCTCACCCACCTACGGGGTGGTCCGGACCCGGCAGATGCGCGAGACGCGCCTCATGCAGCTGTTCGACTCGTCCGACGTGGTGTTCCTCGTCGAGCTCGCCCTGCGCGGGAAGTTCGCCGAGGTGCCGGAGTACCTGTACCTGCGCCGCATCCACCCGGGGGCGTCGTGGGGCGGCGGGTCGAGCGACGCGCTGCAACGCACCCGCCGGATGAACCCGGACTTCCAGGGCTATCCCACCCCGCAGCTGTGGCTGATGAAGGGGTACGTCGAGGCGGTCATGCAGGCGCCGCTCACCAGCGCCGAGCGGCGCCGGTGCCTCGCCGCGGTCGCCGCGCACCTGGGGCGCGACCGGATGGCGCGGATCGTCTTCGGGGAGGTGCGCCGCTCCGCTCAGGCGCGCGTCGCGTCCGCCCTGCGCCGCCGCTGACCCAGCCTCCCGGCGAGGTGCCGCGGCACCTCGGTGGGGTGCGCCGCGAGGGCGCGGGCGAGCGACAGGGCCGCCGCCCGCCGCCGTCCCGCGGCGAGGTGCAGCCGGGCGAGCCGCCAGTGGCCCACCGACAGGCGGCGGCGGATCAGGTCGCGTGTCGCCCGGGGCGCGCCCGCCGCGCGGCGCCGCACGTCGCGGTACATCAGCACGGTGGAATGCCAGTACGACACCGTGTCCGGCGCGTGGATCTCGGTGAGGCGCCCGCCGCCCGCCCCGTCGTCCGTCCACTCCGCCCCCGCGCCGTGCACGGCGCACGCGGGGTGCCCGATGCCGAGCACGAGGAACAGGTGCGTGTCCTCCCGCATCGGCAGGTCCGTCCAGAAGCCGCCGGCGTCGAGGAAGGCGCGGCGCGACACCGCGGACGCCTGCAGCATCGTCGGCTGCAGCGGCAGCGTCACCCACGGTGCGGCGTCGGCGACGAGCTCCACGGGGGCCCGCGGCGCGAAGCCCGCCTCCCGCCAGAAGCTCGACGGCTCCCCGCCCGCCCCCGCCGCCATGCCGGTGTCGCCGAAGTAGAGGTCCGCAACCCCCGCCGTGGCCCGGATCGCACCGTCGAGCGCCTCGAGGTGGCCCGGCACCCACAGGTCGTCCGAGTCGAGGAACGCCACCCAGTCGCCGGTCGCCTCCGCGACGCCGCGGTTGCGTGCCGCCGCCGCCCCCGCGTTCGTCTGCGACACGACCCGGACGCGGTCGTCGCCGAGGCCGGCGAGGCGGGCGGCGGTGTCGTCGGTCGAGCCGTCGTCGACGACGATCACCTCGTCCGGCGGGCGCGTCTGGGCGAGCACGCTCCGCACGGCCCGCACCACGAGCGCCGCCCGGTTGTAGGTGGGGATCACCGCGCTGATGCGCGGCGCCTCCGCGGCAAGCCCCGGCATCGCGCCCGTCAGTTGAACCGGCGGTACACGCTCTTGGTCGGCGCGCCGACCAGGTAGCGCTCCGGCCCGTCCTCCAGCGCCCGCGCGTACACGGCGAGCGCCGCGTCGACGGCCTCGACGGTGCGGTCGACGTCCTCGTCCGTGTGGGAGTAGCTCACGATGAACGACGGGGCGAGGACGCCGTTGCGCACGAGCTCCTGCATGAACAGGGTCCGGTACGGCTGGCTGGGCCGCCCCTCCCCGTCGCGGGTGGCGAACACCAGGCAGCACGGCTTGCCGATGACCTCCACCGCGTCGCCCACGCCGTGCGCGGCGATCACCTCGTCGCACCCCGCCTTCAGCCGCTCGCCCGCGGCCCACAGCCGCTCCACCACCGGCTCCCGGCGGTACACCTCCATCGTGGCGACGGCCGCGGCAAGGGCGTGCGTCTCGGCGCCGTGCGTGGTGGACAGCAGGAACACGCGCTCCCGGTCGTGGTGGAGCCCGCCGAGCTCCATGACGTCCCGCCGGCCGGCGAGGGCGGCGAGGGCGAAGCCGTTCGCCATCGCCTTCCCGAACGTGGTGAGGTGCGGCTGCACCCCGTAGTACCGCTGCGCCCCGCCGTTGTCCCACCGGAACCCCGAGATGTTCTCGTCGAAGACGAGCAGGGCGCCGTCCTCGTCGCACAGGCGCCGCACCTCGGCGAGGAAGCCGTCGGACGGGTCCGCGTACTTCGCGGGCTCCATGAACAGGCAGGCGATGCGGCCGGGGTGGCGCGCGAACAGCGCCCGGACGCTGTCGATGTCGTCGTAGCGGAACGTGAGCGTGAGCTCGGCGACGCCGCGGGGGATGCCGGCGTCGACGTCGGTCACGGTCATCGCCCAGTCGTCGTACGAGAAGAACGGGTGGTCGATGCACAGCGCCACGAGGTCGCGCCCCGTGTACGCGCGGGCGAGCTTGAGGGCCGCGGTGTTCGCCGTGCTGCCGTCCTTCGTGAACTTCACCATGTCGGCGGACTCGACCATCCCGACGAGCGCCTCCGCCGCCTCCACCTCGACCGGCGCCGGCCGGTTGAAGTTCTGCCCGTCGCGCAGGGCGCGCTCCGCCGCCTCCACAACCGGCGGGAACGCGTGACCCAGGGTCACGGCGCGAAGCCCCATCGCGTACTCGATGTACTCGTTGCCGTCGACGTCCCACACATGGCAGCCGCGGCCGCGCGCGATGAACGGCGGCGCGACCTGCGGGTACTGGTCGTCGCCCTTCGCGTACGTGTGGGCCCCGCCCGGGATCAGCTCGTGGGCGCGACGCTGCAGCGCGCGGGTCGCGGCGGAGACCGCAGGGTCCGTGCCCCGCGAGACGCGGTCCGTGTCCATCACCCCTCCCTGGTCATCGTGGCGCGGCGCCGGCGGACGTCCCGTCGCCATCCTCGCACGCGCCCCGTCAGTACGCGCCGCGCCGCCGCAGGACGCTCGGGATCGTCTTGAGCAGGATGTTGATGTCCCAGAGCAGGGACCAGCGCGTCGCGTACAGGTGGTCGAGCTTCACCATCTCGTCGAACGGCATGTCGTTGCGCCCCATCACCTGCCACAGCCCCGTGATGCCGGGGGTGAGGTCGAGGCGGCGGCGTGCCCACCCCGTGATGTGCTCGTCCTCGTACACCACGAACGGGCGGGGGCCGACGAGGCTCATCTCGCCCTTCAGGACGTTGATGAGCTGCGGCAGCTCGTCGAGGCTCGTGCGGCGCAGGAACCGGCCGACGCGCGTGACCCGCGGGTCGTCCTTGATCTTGAAGAGGGGCCCCGTGACCTCGTTGCGGTTCAGCAGCGTGTCCCGCTGCAGCTCCGCGTCCGGCACCATCGTGCGGAACTTGTAGATCAGGAAGCGCCGCCCGGCGCGGCCGGTGCGCGGCTGCCGGAAGAACACGGGCCCGCGGCTGTCCAGCTTCACCGCCAGGGCGATCGCCAGGAACGTCGGCACGAGGAGCGGCAGCGCGAGGATCGTGAGCACCAGGTCCGTGGCGCGCTTCGTGGCGAGCGCGGCGCGCGACAGGCGCGCCGGGCGCAGGTCCAGCACCGGGATGCCGTTCAGGTCGTCCACCTCCACCTGGGAGGTGAGCACCTCGAAGTAGTTCGGGACGATGGTGACGTGGATCCGGTGCAGGTCCGACCACCGCATCAGCTCGATGAGCTGCTCGGGGTTCGCCCGCGAGAAGGTCAGGATGATGCGGTCCGCCCGCTCCAGCGCGGCGATCGTGACGAGGGAGTCCTCCGGGCCGAGCACCGGGATGTCGCCGAGGTCCGGGTCCAGGTCCCAGGGGTCCGAGTCGACGAAGCCGATCGGCTCGAGGCTGAGCTCGGGGTGCCGCAGGAGCTTGCGGGCGATGTTCTGCCCCACGCGCCCCGCCCCCACGATGATCGTGCGCTCCCGGCCGCCGACCCGCGGCACCACGCGGCGCCGGACCCCGGCGCGGACGAGGGGCAGGCCGATGACGCCGAGGAGCCACCAGGCGAACACCTCGCCGTCGAGCAGCACCTCGTCCTCCAGGCCCGCGGCGTGGATCGCCTGCAGGAACAGGAAGGAGTAGAGCGACAGGGCGAGCAGGGTGGGGGTGAACTCCGCGGACATCGCCCGGCCCACGCGGCGGCCCCGCGCGTACATGCCGAACAGCCCGAGGAACGGGATCGCGCCGGCGCCGAGGAGAAGCGCCGCGGGGCGCCC
>JBFLWO010000194.1:0-5010 GCA_040757755.1 Actinomycetota bacterium | reverse complement strand
CCTGCCCGCCGCGTACCGCTCCCCGTGGCGGCGGGCCGCGATGCTGGACGGATCCCGTGACGACATGACCGACGTGTGGAGGTCGCGTGTTTAGCAAGGTGCTGGTGGCGAACCGGGGGGAGATCGCGATCCGGATCTTCCGCACGCTCCGCGAGATGGGGATCGCCACGGTCGCCGTCTACAGCGAGGTGGACCGCGACGCGCTGTTCGTCCGCCACGCCGACGAGGCGTACCTCATCGGGCCGGGACCCGCCGCGGAGAGCTACCTGAAGGTGCCGACGCTCCTGGAGGTCGCCGCCCGCTCCGGCGCCCAGGCGATCCACCCCGGCTACGGGTTCCTCGCCGAGAACGCCCCCTTCGCCCGCGCCTGCGCCGACGCGGGCATCGCGTTCATCGGCCCGCCGCCGGAGGCGATCGACGCGATGGGGTCGAAGGTCGCCGCCCGCGCCCTCATGCACGCCGCCGGGGTGCCGATCGTGCCGGGCGTCACCGAGCCGGTCGAGACGGTCGCCGCCGCGAAGCGCATCGCGAAGGACATCGGGTACCCCGTCGCCGTGAAGGCCGCCGCCGGCGGGGGCGGGAAAGGCTTCCGCGTCGCCCTCGCCCC
This sequence comes from Actinomycetota bacterium, assembly GCA_040757755.1. Classification (GTDB taxonomy): domain Bacteria; phylum Actinomycetota; class Thermoleophilia; order Miltoncostaeales; family Miltoncostaeaceae; genus JBFLWO01. Next base: position 4,403 of record JBFLWO010000194.1, on the reverse strand, counting down.
CGGCGAGCTGAAGGACGCGTTCGAGGGGGCGCGCCGCGAGAGCGAGAAGTTCTTCGCCGACTCCGTCGTATACCTGGAGCGGTACCTGCCGAACCCGCGGCACGTCGAGATCCAGGTCCTCGCCGACGCGCACGGCAACTGCGTGCACCTGGGGGAGCGGGACTGCTCCATCCAGCGCCGCCACCAGAAGCTCGTGGAGGAGACCCCGAGCCCCGTCGTCACCCCGGACCTGCGCCGGCGCATGGGCGAGGCGGCGGTGCGCGCCGCGACCGCCGTCGGCTACCGGTCCGCCGGGACGATCGAGTGCCTCGTGTCCGGCGACGAGTTCTTCTTCCTCGAGATGAACACCCGCATCCAGGTGGAGCACACCGTCACGGAGGCCGTCCTCGGCTACGACCTCATCCGTGAGCAGGTGCGCATCGCCGCCGGCGAGCCCCTCTCGATGCGGCAGGAGGACGTGCAGCCCCGCGGCCACGCGTTCGAATGCCGCATCAACGCGGAGGACGCCAGCAGGCGGTTCCTGCCGGCGCCGGCCCGGATCACCGCGTACCGGGAGCCGACCGGCCCCGGGGTGCGGGTCGACAGCGGCGTCACCGCCGGGTCGGAGGTGCCGGAGATCTACGACCCGATGATCGCGAAGCTCATCGTGTGGGACACGGACCGGGAGACCGCCCGCCGCCGCATGATCCGCGCCCTCGACGAGTACGTCGTGGAGGGACCCGCGACGCTCATCCCGTTCCACCGCTGGCTGTTCGAGCAGCCGGAGTTCATCGCGGGTGGCGCCTGCCACGACCTCCTCGCCGAGCTGTCCGCCACCCCCACCCCCCTCCCGCCGCCGCAGGAGCCGCGCCTCGACGTGCCCGCCGAGCCCGCCGGCGAGGAGGTGGAGCGCACCCACCGGACATTCCTCGCGGAGGTGTCCGGCAAGAGGTTCGAGGTGCGCCTCTCCTACGAGGACGCCGGCGGCAACCCCGGCCCGCGCCCCGCCCGGCGCAAGCGCGCCGCCACGGCGGGGGCGCACCCGGGGGCCGCGGCGAACGGATCCGCCGCCGACACGCTCGCCACCCCCATGCAGGGCACCGTGCTGCGCGTCCTCGTCACGAAGGGCCAAGAGGTCGCGGAAGGCGACGTCGTGTGCATCGTCGAGGCGATGAAGATGGAGAACGAGGTCGCCGCCCACCGCGCCGGCACCGTCAAGGAGCTCCACGTCGCCGAAGGCCAGGCCGTCAAAGCGGACGAGGTGATCGCGGTAATCGCGTAGCTGGCTGGCGAATCTCCGCGCCCCCGCGGCGCGGAGAGGTGGTTCCCCGACGGTTCTCCGGCGTTGCTCACCGACCCCCGGCCCTCCGCCTTTTTCGTCACGCGCCTGTGCCGGTGACGGTCGCGCATCGCCGCATCGCGACGCACAACCTGCACGCCCCTGAACCCTCTGAAGCCGCCCGCGACGGGTCCCGGCTCCGCGGCGGCGGGCGCGTCCCCGTCACGACGCCCGGCGCGTCATCCCTCGGCGGGCGCGGATCCCCCGTTCGGGCCGCGGAAGCCCCATTCCCGGATCGCCTTCGCGACGTCGGCGAAGGCCTCCGCCGCTCGGTCGATCGCGGCCGTCTCGCCCCGCACGAGCTCCGCGTCGAGGGCCATCCTCTCCCTTTCGAGGTCCCGGCGATCCCGCTCCACGTCGCGGCGGTCCCTCTCGACGTCCAGGCGCTGGAGCTCGACCTCGAGGCGCCGCCCTTCCACGCCCAGCCGGTCCTGCTCCACGCCCAGCCGGTCCTGCTCCACGCCCAGCCGGTCCTGCTCCACGCCCAACCGCTGCTCCTCCACCGTCAGGCGCTTGCGGTCGACATCGCCGCGGTCCCTCATGACGTCGCGCACGTCGACCGCCACGTCCCGGATCTCCTCGAGAAGCTCCTCCTGGCGCACCCTGACCTCCTCGCCCGTTTCGCCGAGGATAGGCCGGAAGGTGCGCGCGTGTCACGCGCGGATGGCCACGCCATCCACACGGAGGTGCGCCGCCCTCGACGCACGCAGCGGTCGAAGGGCCGTCACTCCCTCCCGAAGTGCCGCGCCGCATCTTCCCTCACGCTCGGGTCGAGGGTGAGACGTGCGTCTTTCGATGGTCCCCCGGGCCACTCCACGCGCACCACGCCGCGGTCCTCCAGAAGCGACAGGGCCGCCATCACGGCGAGCACCCCCTCACGCCCCGGATCGAGACCGAGGTCGGCGGCGGCGGTCGTGGCGGAGAACGCGATGACGCCGTCCTCGGGCGCCCCGTCGTCCAGCCACTGCAGGACGACGAGCATCTCCAGCCGCTGGCTGACGTCGTGCGTCCCGCTCACGGACGAACGGACCGGGTTGGGCCCCTACGGGGGCCCGTTATCATCCCGCGGGCCCTCGACCCAGAGGGCGATCGACTGGACGGGAGACAGGTTTGGATCTCTTCGAGTACCAGGGCAAGGAGCTCTTCGCGTCGCGCGGCATACCGGTGCCGTCGGGCGAGGCGGCCGACACGCCCGAGGAGGCCCGGGCGGCGGCGGAGCGCATCGGCGGCCGCGTCGTCGTCAAGGCCCAGGTTCAGATCGGCGGCCGCGGCAAGGCGGGCGGCATCAAGCTCGCGGACACGCCGGAGGAGGCCGAGGCTCACGCGCGCGCCATCCTCGGAATGGACATCCGCGGCCACGTCGTCAGGCGGGTCTGGATCGAGGGCGCGTCCGACATCGCGAAGGAGTACTACGCCTCGATCACGTTCGACCGCAGCGAGAAGAAGCCTCTCGTGATGCTGTCGGCGATGGGCGGAATGGACATCGAGGAAGTCGCGCGCACGCAGCCCGAGGCCCTCGTACGCCTGCACGTGGACCCGCTGAGCGGCTTCCAGGCCCACCACGCGCGGTACCTCGCGTACCACGCGAAGATCGACCCGGAGGCCATCCCCGGCGTCGTCGACATCCTGCAGCGCCTCTACGCGGGCTTCGTCGACCTCGACGCGATGCTGATGGAGATCAACCCCCTGATCGTGACGACCGACGGGCGCGTCATCGCCCTCGACTCCAAGGTCACGATCGACAACAACGCGCTGTACCGCCACAAGGACGTCGCGGCGATGCGCAGCGCCACCACGGAGGACCCGCAGGAGCGCATGGCGCAGGAGCGCGGCGTCACGTACGTGAAGCTCGACGGCGACGTCGGGATCATGGGCAACGGCGCCGGACTGGTGATGAGCACCCTCGACGTGGTCGCCCTCGCCGGCGGCCGCCCCGCGAACTTCCTCGACGCGGGCGGCGGGTCGAAGGCCGACGAGGTCGTCACCGCCCTCGAGGTGCTCCTGTCGGACCCGAAGGTCCGGGTCCTGTTCGTCAACATCTTCGGCGGCATCACCCGCTGCGACGAGGTCGCGCAGGGGCTTCTGACCGCGCTGGACCAGCTCGGCACCTCCCTCCCGATCGTCGTCCGTCTCGACGGGACGAACGAGGAGGAGGGGCGGCGGATCCTCGCGGAGCGCGCCCCCGCGAACGTCGTCGTCGAGGGCACGATGCTCTCGGCGGCGCGACGAGCCGTCATGCTGGCGAAGGAGGCCGCGTGAGCATCCTGGTCGACGGGTCCACCCGCCTCGTGGTGCAGGGCATCACCGGGCGCGAGGGGGCGTTCCACGCCACCCGCAACAAGGCGTACGGCACGAACGTCGTCGCCGGCGTCACCCCCGGCAAGGGCGGCCAGGACGTCGAGGGCATCCCCGTGTTCGACACGGTCGCCGACGCCGTCCGCGAGACGGACGCGAACACCGCGATGGTGTTCGTGCCGCCGCGGTTCGCCGCCGACGCCCTGTACGAGGCGGCGGAGAGCGGCGTCGAGCTGATCGTGTGCATCACGGAGGGCATCCCCGCCCACGACATGCTGCGCTTCTACACCCACCTCAAGCGCAACGGCCAGACGCTCGTCGGCCCGAACTGCCCGGGCATCATCAGCCCCGGCAAGGCGTCCGTCGGGATCATGCCGACGCAGGTGTTCACCCCGGGCCGCGTCGGCCTGGTGAGCCGCAGCGGCACCCTCACCTACCAGATCTCCCACGAGCTGGCGCTCATGGGGATCGGCCAGAGCACCGTCGTCGGCATCGGCGGCGACCCCGTGGTGGGCAGCTCGTTCATCGACGTGCTGACCCGCTTCGAGGCGGACCCCGAGACGGACCTGGTGGTGATGGTCGGGGAGATCGGCGGCAACGAGGAGGAGAAGGCCGCCGAGTTCATCAAGGCGAACATGTCGACCCCCGTGGTCGCGTACATCGCCGGCTTCCAGGCGCCGCCCGGGAAGCAGATGGGTCACGCCGGCGCCATCATCACCGGCTCGTCCGGCACGGCGCAGGCGAAGAAGGAGGCCCTCGAGGCCTGCGGCGTGAGCGTGGGGACGAATCC
>JBFLWO010000193.1:0-5032 GCA_040757755.1 Actinomycetota bacterium | reverse complement strand
AATTTTTCGGCCGGGGGTGGCACCCTGCCGGGTCCGGGCCGCGCCCCGCGGCCCGTCGACCGCCCCCGGACGGAGCCCCCGTGTCCACTCCCCATGCGATCGAGGCCGACGGCCTCGTCAAGCGGTTCGGCGAGAAGGTGGCGCTCGACGGCGTCAGCTTCGAGGTGCCGCGCGGCACGGTGTGCGGTCTGCTCGGGCCGAACGGGGCCGGCAAGACCACCGCGGTGCGGATCCTCACCACCCTCTCCGACGCCGACGCCGGCACGGCCCGCGTCGCGGGCATCGACGTGCGCCGCGACCCGAAGGCGGTGCGGCGCCGCCTGGGCCTCGCCGCGCAGGACGCCACCGTCGACGGCCTGCTCACCGGGCGCGAGAACCTGGTCATGATCGGCGAGCTCCACCACCTGGGCCGGCGGGTGGCGTCCGCGCGGGCGGACGAGCTGCTGGAGCAGTTCTCCCTGCAGGACGCCGGCGGGCGGCTCGTGAAGACGTACTCGGGCGGCATGCGCCGCCGGCTCGACCTCGCCGCCACGCTCGTCGCCCGGCCGGAGGTGCTCTTCCTCGACGAGCCGACGACGGGCCTCGACCCGCGCGCCCGCAACGAGCTGTGGGAGGTGCTCGACACCCTGGTGGGGGAGGGGGCGACGATCCTCCTCACCACCCAGTACCTGGAGGAGGCGGACCGCCTCGCCGACGACATCGTCGTGATCGACCACGGCCGCGTCATCGCACGCGGCGACGCCCACGAGCTGAAGCGGCAGGTCGGCGGCGCGCACGTGTTCGCCACCGTCGCGGACGTCGCGCAGATGGCTGCGGTCGCCGGGATCGTGGAGTCGATCACCGGCACCACCGTCGCCCTCGACGCGCCGGCGCGGCTGGTGCAGGCCCCCACCGACGGCGGCCCCCGCGTCGTGTCGCGCCTCGCCGACGCCCTCGCCGACGCCGGCGTCGACGTGGTGGACATCGGGCTGCGCCGGCCGACCCTCGACGACGTGTTCCTCACCCTCACCGGCGCCCCGATCTCCGAGGACGCGGCGGAGGAGGCGGTCGCGACGTGACGACCGCCGTCCCCCCCGTCGCGGAGCGCCGCGGCAGCCTGCTGGGCGACACCTGGGTGGTGGCGCGCCGCAGCCTGCTCCACATCCGCCGCCACCCCGAGGCCCTCGCCGACGTCACGATCCAGCCGGTCATGTTCGTGCTCCTCTTCGCGTACGTGTTCGGCGGCGCGATCGAGGTGTCCGGCGGCGGCTACCGGGAGTTCCTGCTGGCCGGGATCTTCGCCCAGACGATCGTGTTCGGGGCGTTCGGGGTGGCGATCACCCTCGCCCACGACCGCACGAACGGCGCGATCGACCGCTTCCGCTCGCTCCCCCTCGCCCGCGGCTCGGTGCTCGCCGGGCACGCGGTGGCGAGCCTGCTGCGCGGCCTCGTCCCGATCGTCCTCATGTCCCTGTGCGGCCTGATCGTCGGCTGGCGCATCCACACGTCCGTCGCGGAGGCCGTGGCCGGGTACGCCCTGATGATCGCGTTCTCGTTCGCGGTCGTGTGGGTCGGCGTGCTGATGGGGTCGCTCCTGCCCACGCCGGAGGCGGTGCAGGGCGTCGCGTTCACCGTGATCTTCCCGGTCACGTTCGTGGCGAGCACGTTCGTCCCCGTCGACACGCTGCCGGGCGGCATCAGGACCGTCGCCGAGTGGAACCCGGTGACCGCGATGTCCGAGGCGCTGCGGGACCTGTTCGGTAACCCGGGCGCCGACTTCGGGGCCGCCGCGCCGTGGTCGATCCGCCACCCGGTGCTCTACAGCGTGATCTGGATCGGGGTGATCGTCGCGGTGTGCGCGCCGCTCGCCATCCGCGCCTACCAGCGCACCCTTTCCCGGTAGCGACGCCCGGCGCGGAGCGGGGCTCAACTCACCCGGGCCGGTGCCGATTGCTTCCTCATGAGCACGGCGACCGCGGTGGGACGGCACCTCGCCCCGGTGCGCCCGCGGCGCGGCGCCACCCCGGCCTGCGGGGCCGGGTCCGGTGATCCCGGGGCGGTGACGGCGAGGCACGGAGGCACACGGTGAGGCGGATCCTCTTCGTCGACGACGACGCGATGGTCCTCGACGGCCTCTCGGACGCCTTGCGGAAGGACCGCTCCCGCTGGCAGATGGTGTTCGCGACGAGCGGTGACGACGCCCTGCGCCACTTCGACGAGGGCACGTTCGACGTGGTCGTCGCCGACGTGCGGATGCCGGGCCTCGACGGGCCGTCGCTCCTCGCCGCGATCAAGGAGCAGCACCCCGGCACCGCCCGGCTCGTCCTGTCCGGTCAGGCGGACTCCACCTCGTCGCGTCGTCTTCTGAGCCTCGCCCACCAGTACCTCGCGAAGCCCGTGTCCGCCGCCCGCATCCGGGAGGTGCTGGACCGCACCTGCCGGCTGCGCGAGCTGCTCGCCGACGAGCGCCTCGTCGACGCCGTCGGGGGGGTGGAGCAGCTGCCGGTCGTGCCGGCGCTCCTCGCCCGCCTCGACGAGCTGCTCGACGACCCGGGCGCGTCGATCCGCGACATCGCGGACCTCGTGGAGGCCGACCCGGGCCTGTCCGCGAAGGTCATCCAGCTCGTGTCGTCCGCGTTCTTCGGCCTGCCGCGCCGCATCACGAGCCTCGCCGAGGCCGTGATGTACCTGGGTCTCAGCGTGCTTCGCCACCTGGTCGTGTCGATCGGCCTGATGAACTCGTTCCCGGACCTGCCGCCTCCCGCGTCGGCCGTCGCCGCGGGCGTGCGTGAGCGCGGCTGGGTGACGGGCGCGCTGGCGCGCGCCATGGCCGTGGATCTGGAGACGTCCAGCGGCGACGAGGCGTTCCTCGCCGGGGTGGTGCACGACGTCGGGCTGCTCGTGCTCCTGTCGTCGTCGCCCGTGTACCCGGGCGTCCTCGCCGCGGCGCAGGCCACGGGCAGGCCCCTGCACGCGGTCGAGTCGGAGGTGCTCGGCGTGACGCACGGGGAGGTCGGCGCCTACCTCCTGGGGCTGTGGGGGCTCCCGACGGCGGTGGTGGAGGCCGTCGCCCACCACCACGAGCCGTGGAACGTCCCGGCGGAGCGGTTCGACCTGCCGGGCATCGTGTACGTCGCGCAGGCCCTCGTGTGGGAGCGCTTCGGGCCGGAGGCGGTCGGGGAGCGCGACCTGGCGGAGCTGGCGGGGCGCGACTACCTGCAGGGGCTCGGCGTGGGGGACCGCCTGGACGGGTGGCGGTCGATGCTGGACCGCCTGCTCGACCCCACCGCCGACGACCCCGCGATGGGCAAGGCGTCGTAGCGCCGCCGCGGCGCGGCGTCGCTACGCGGCGTCGGCGGCCGGCTCGCGGCCCAGGCGCGGCAGCTGTCCCTCGGCGCGCAACGCGGCGAGGGCGCACCGCGGCAGCCCGAGGGCCCCGTCCCACACGAGGTACCGCGGCGTCCACGCCGGGGAGAACTTCGCGTTGAAGCGGTAGAGCCGCTCGATCTGGAAGTGCCGGTCGAGGCGCCGGATGACGCGGGCGGCGGCGCGGTCGAGGAGGCGGTGCGGCGTGCGCAGGTACCGGGCGAACACCGCGAAGTTCAGGGACAGCTCGGCGACGCCGCGCTCCCTGAGGGCCTGCGCGGCGCGCACGACGAGGAACTCGGTGAGGCCGTTGGGGGTGTCGGGGTCCCGCCGCATCTGGCTGAGCGACGCGGCGTCGCGGCCGAAGCACGGCACGAGGTGCAGGTGGCCGCGGGCGCGGCCGTCCGCGTCGCGCGCCACCACCACGAGGGTGTCGGCCTGCTCCGGCCCGCCGAGCCCCTCCATCGCCATGCTGAAGCCGCGTTCCGCGACGCCCGCGCGCCACCGCGCCGACACCGCCTCAAGCTCCGCGAGCCCGGCGGCGCCGAGGGACGCCACGGTGCGGACCTCCGTGACGTACCCGGCGCGCTCCAGCCGGGTGACGGACTGGCGCACCTTCCGGATCGCGCGCCCCTCCAGGTGGAAGGAGGCGACGTCGAGGACCGCCTCGTCCCCGATGTACATGCGCCGTAGGCCGGCGTCGGCGTACACGCCGGCCAGGTGGTCGCTCGCGCCGAGGATCGCGACGCGCAGGCCCTGCGTCTGCGCGTACGCGAGGAGGTGGCGCACGAGGGGCGCCACCCCGGCGGGCGGTCCGACCGGGTCGCCGGACACGAGCAGGACGCGCCCCTCGACGCGGTACGCGAGGAACGCGTCCCCGGCGGGGCTGAACATGTAGCGCAGGTCCGTGCGGAGCTTGAAGAAGCCGAGGGTGTCGCCGCCGTAGCGCTCCAGCAGGGCGCGGGCGGCGCGGCGGGCCCAGGGGCCGGCGGGGCGGTGCGGCGTGGCGAGGGGGGCGAACAGGAACGCGGCGGCGGCGGACGCCGCCCCCACCCCGATGATGCCGACGCCGACGGGGAGCCACTGCACGTGCCCGTCGGCGTGCAGGGGCCCGCCGGTGAGGGTGAGCAGCGCGAGCGCGTGGCGTACCGTGGCGAGCGGTCCGGCGCCGGGCGGCCGGCCGGCGATGAGGGTGGCGGCGAGCGCCCCGGCGGCGGCCCCCGCCAGGACGTAGGCGGCGCGGGCGGCGGCGTGCCGCAGGCCGCCGGGGGCGTGGACGACGGTGAACGCGTCGCGGCCCCACAGGAGCAGCCCGACCACCGCCCAGCTCAGCAGGGCCTCCTCCACGTCGAGGCCCTTCAGCAGGTTCAGGATCCCGGCGCCGGCGAGGAGCGCGGTGGCCACCGCCCAGGCGCGGCGGCGGCGCCTGCCGAGGTAGGTCGCGACCAGGACGAGGCCGACGCCGGTGGGGAGGGCGAGGGCGTGGGCGACGGGGACGGCGCCGGCGGAGCCGAGGTCGTGCAGCGCCTCGGCGCGGGCGTCGAGGGCGGGGGTGAGCACGGATGCGACGTTCACGACGCCGACGGCGGCGGTGACGGCGGCGAGGACGCGGGGGAGCCAGGGGGCGGCCACCGGGGGGCGGAGCGGCGTGGCGCGCCGGGCCGACGTGCGGGCGATCCGCCGGGAC
>JBFLWO010000192.1:0-5057 GCA_040757755.1 Actinomycetota bacterium | reverse complement strand
CCCGCACCTCCAGCACCCCGTCGCCGACGGTCGCGAAATGGTGGCCCGGCGCGAACAGGCCGACGAACGGCCACGCCCACGGGCTGCGGCGCAGCGGAAACCGCGCCGGCGCCCCCGGCCGGTCACCGTCCACACCGCCGGAGGACGCGCTCATCACACGGAATCCCTATCACCGGCGCGGCGGCACGGCCCGCGCGACACCCGGCGTATCATCGGATCGGGACTGACGTCGGGATGCTGAGGGGACTGCACGTGGCACGACGCTGGTACGGACGGGACCGCAGCCTCACCTTCCGGATGGGGCTCACCATGTTCCTCCTGGGGCTCCTGTACGTCGCGTTCATCTCCGCGTTCATCGCGGCCGGCGCCGGGGCGGTCACGGTGCTCGTCATCGCGGCGGCGTTCATGCTGCTGCAGCTCTTCTTCAGCGACAAGCTGGCGCTCGCCTCCATGCGGGCCCGCGTCACCACCCCGGAGGAGTACCCGGAGCTGCACGCGATGATCGAGCGGCTCTGCCAGCTCGCGGACCTGCCGAAGCCCCGCGTCGCCGTCGCCGACACCGACCTGCCGAACGCGTTCGCCGCCGGCCGCAGCCCCAAGTCCGCGACGGTGTGCGTCACCACCGGGATCATGGCCCGCCTCGAGCCGCGCGAGCTGGAGGGCGTCCTGGCGCACGAGCTCGCCCACGTCGCGAACCGCGACGTGCTCGTCATGACCGTCGCGTCGTTCCTCGCCACCGTCGCCGGGCTCCTCATCCGCTGGGGCGTCTACGCCGGCCAGTTCGGCGGGGGCCGCCGCAACGACAACGCGTTCGCCGTGTTCGCCATCGTCCTCGTCGCGTCGGTGGCGGTGTACGTCCTGTCGTTCCTGCTGCTGCGGGCCCTGTCCCGCCACCGCGAGTACGCGGCGGACCGCGGCGGCGCGATCATGACCGGCGCCCCCGCCCGCCTCGCCTCCGCCCTCGCGAAGATCAGCGGGGAGATGGCCCGCATCCCCACGCGCGACCTGCGCGCCGCCGAGGGGCTGAATGCGTTCTTCATCATCCCCGCCGTCGCCCGCGGCGTGTCCCTCTCCAGCTTCTTCCACACGCACCCGCCGACGGAGAAGAGGATCGAGCGTCTGCTCGCCATGCAGGCGGAGATCGACGGCGCCCCGCGCGCCGCCCTGTGACGCGCGCGTGGGCCTCTTCGACATCCTCAGGGGGGAGCGCCGCCCGAAGCGCGCCGACCTCGACCGCCTCTTCGCCCTCACCACGGCGCGCACCACCCTGTCGGTGAGCCTCGGGTACGAGCCCCTCACGGTCGCCGGGGTGTGCTTCAAGCCGGTGGAGGCCGCCGCGTTCGGAGAGATGCGCCGCGACCTGGACGACCTCCTCGCCGTGAACGAGCGCACCGCCGGCACCCGCACCCGCCACCGCGACGACGAGTTCGGCTTCCACTGGCTCGTGATCGAGGACGACGACTTCGACGACGTCGTCGGCACCACGCACCTCGTCAGCCAGACGCTGGAGGAGCGCGGCTTCTCCGAGCAGCTCCTGTGCTCCGTCTTCGGCTTCCGGCCGCAGGACGGGGGCCCCGACGCCTACTTCGTGTACGCGTACAAGCGCGGCACCTTCTACCCGTTCGTCCCCGTCACGGGGGCGTCCGGAGAGGAGCGGCGCCGCGACAACGCGGTGGAGCTGCGGCTCAAGGCCGCGCTGCAGCGCGAGCTTCCGATCGAGCCGGAGCTCGAGCGCTGGTACCCGGTGTGGGGGGTGCCGACGGCCGCGTGAGCCGCGCCGCCGGCTGCAGCGCTCCGCCGGATTCCCATGTGACTCACCGGCGGAGGTGGGCGGGCGCGTCGTCCTCCGCTCGACCCGTACCCCCGGCGCGGGCCTCGCCTGCGTCCTCGTCCGGCGCGCTCTTCGCTCGCCGGAACGGGGCGGACGCTGCCTGGAGCCGCGCGACTAGCCTGGGATGAGCCCCTCGGACGACAGCAGGGAGCGGGCGTCCTCGAGCGTGGTGCCCGGCCCCGGGACGATCGCGTCGGAGCCGATGAACTCGTCCGTCGCCAGCTCCGCGCCCTCCGCCTGGATCAGCGTGACGAGCTCGGCGAGCGCCGCGTCGAACCCGGCCTCGTCGCCGGCGTCCGCCGCGGCCTGCACCCGGTCGTCGATGTCGTTCGCGCGGGCGAAGACCTCGTCGCCGAGCCGGTACTGCCCCACCCCGAGGATCCGCACGATCACGACTGCTCCCCCCCTGCGCCGATCTCGCCGGCCGGCGGGGCGCCGGACCCGACCTCTTTCTTGAGCGCCGCCAACTCGGCGTCGACCCCGCTCTCGATCGTCATCTTCTCGAGCTCGCGGTCGATGGAGTCGCTCGACGACGTGAGGTCGGTGAGGGCCCCGGACTCGATGAGCTCGTCGATGGCCCCGGCCCGGGCCCGCATCGTCTCGGTCTTCTGCTGGGCGCGGTCGATGGCCATGCCGACGTCGGCCATCTCCTCACCCACCCCGGTGACGGCCTCGCCGATCTTCACCTGCGCCTCGGCGGCCGTGTACTGGGCCTTGATCGTCTCCTTCTGGGTGCGGAACGCCTCGACCTTCGCGGTGAGGCGCTGCTCCGCCATGACCAGCTTGTCCTGCTCGCCCTGCAGCTGCGCCCGCTGCTCGTCGAGGCTCTGGAGCTGCAGCTGCACGCTCTTCTTGCGCTCCAGGGCGACGCGGGCGAGGTCCTCGCGGTTCGCGGCGATGGCCTGTCGGGCCTGGCCGTCGAGCTTCGTCACGCTCTGCTCGAGCTTCGCGGCCTGCAGCTCCAGCCGCTTCTTCGAGGTGGCGACGTCCGCGACCCCGCGCCGCACCTTCTGCAGCATCTCGAGCTGCTTCTCGTACGAGTAGTCGAGGGTCTCGCGCGGGTCCTCCGCCCGGTCGAGCAGCTTGCTCGCCTTCGCCTTCACGACGGTGGACAGGCGACTCATGAGACCCATCGGACGCTCCTCCTGGTGGGGCGGCGAGACCGGGCCGAGGATATCAGGGGCGCTGCGCCGCCCCGGCGGGGGTACCGACGAGGATCGACAGCGCCGTCTGGGTGAGCCCGCCGTCCGACACGACGGTCACGCGCACCCGGTACGCGCCGGCGGGAAGCCGCGGGATCCGCATCGCCAGGCTGCGCACCCCGGGGGCCAGCCAGACGCGCCGGGAGCGGGCGACCCGCGTGCTCGCGGCGCCGGTGCGGGGGGCGGCGAGGCGCCGCACGTCGCCGAGCACGACCGCGGGGGCGGACAGCCGGAACGCGACGCGCAGGGTCCGTCCGCGCACGGTGACGCGCAGGCCGGTGGCGCGGGCGGCGACCGCCGCGGCGGGCGCGCCGGGGAGGCGCCGCGCGACGTCGCGGGTGACGCGCGTCTCGTTGCCGGCGCCGTCGACCGCGACGACCGCGAGGGTGGTGTCGCCGACGGGCAGCAGCGCGGTGCCGGTGAAGGCGGTGCCGGAGCGGGTGAGGCGCCGCCCGTCGACGGTGACGGACGCGACGCCCGACGGGTCGGTGGCGGTGACGGCGACGGGGACGGCCCGCTCGGCGGTGACCTCCCCCGCGCCGGGCTGGGTGACGGTCACCGACGGGCCGCGCGCGTCGGTGGGGGCCAGCTCGCGGGCGAACACGTCGGGCCGCCCGTTCGTGTCGCCGGGGAGAAGCGGCGCGGCGCCCGCGTCGTCGTAGCCGACGGCGACGACCCCGCCCCCGCCGGAGATCGCGGCGGCCGTGGTCGCGGCGGCGGGCTGGCCGGAGGGGCCGGCCCCCACCCGGGTGGTCGCGGCGGTCTCGACGTCGCGGACGGCGGCGTCGGCGACCGCGCCGTTCCCGTCCCCCGGCACGAGGTCGGTGGATGTCGTGGTGAACGCGATGCGCTCGCCGTCGGCGGTGATGGCGGGGACGCCGGCGGCGCCGTCCCCGGCCGTGCCGGCGGTGCCGTCGACGGCGGAGGCGAGCACCGTCACCCCCGCCCGCAGGTCACGCCGGTACACGTTCGGCCGTGCGGGGGCGCCGGTGGTGTGGGGCGTGGTGGCGAGGAAGGCGAGGTGGCGCCCGTCGCCCGACAGGTCCGGTGACGTGGCGCCGCCGGGGGTGGTCCCGTCGGCGGCGACGCTGCCCCGGGTGAGCGCGCCGCCGGCGAGGTCGCGCACACCGATGTCGGAGGCGCCGTTCGCGTCGCCGGGCAGGAGCGTCGCGGAGGCGGTTTCGAACGCGACGTAGCGGCCGTCGGCGCTGAGGCTGGGGCGACTGGCGGGGCCCGCGGGGGCGCCGCCCGCGGCGGGCACGTTCGCGGCGACGGTGGTGCCGGCGTGGACGTCGCGGACGAGGACGTCGGAGGCGGCGGACTCGTCGCCGGGCACGAGGCTGGTGGCGGCGCCGCTCGCGAAGGCGACGAGGTTCCCGTCGGCGGACACGTCGGGGTCGCCGTCGACGGACACGGTCGCCTGCGCGCCCGCGGTGGAGCGGCTGACGAGGGTCACGGCGCCGGTGACGAGGTCTTTGCGGAAGACGTCGCGGGCGGTGCCGTTGCGGTCGTCGGCGACGAGGTTGGTGGCGGTGGAGGCGAACACCGCGTAGCGCCCGTCGGCGCTGATCGCGTAGGGGTGGTCGACGGGGTCCTCGGCGACGTCGGCGTTGGCGGGCTGTCCGCCGGCGCCGGCGGACACGAGCCGGGTGCGGCCGGCGACGCGGTCGCGCAGGTAGAGCTGCAGGGTGCCGCCGGAGCCCGCGGCGGTGAGGGCGTCGCGGGAGGTGAACAGCACGAGGCGCCCGTCGCCCGACACGGCGGCCCCCATGGCGGGCTGGGTCGTGTCCTGCCCCGCCTGATCGGGGAGGCTGGCGCGCTGCGTGTCGCCGGGGGCGGCGAGGGCGGGGAGCGCGACGAGCGCGAGCGTCCCCCCGGTGAGCGCGAGCCGACGCACGGTGCCCGAGGTTACCGGCCGGGCCGGCGGCGGCGAAGCCGGGCGGTGGGTGCCGCCACCCCCGCGGGGCTCCCCTACGCGAGGACCCGGAAGCGGATCGAGAACGAGGCGGCCCGCCCGGGCCCCG
>JBFLWO010000191.1:0-5066 GCA_040757755.1 Actinomycetota bacterium | reverse complement strand
TGGCCGCGGGGGCGGCGAGCGTGATCCCGGTGCCGAGGCACGCGGGGCAGACGACCGGGACGAGTCCCTCGCCGTTGCGGGCCGGCTCGAGGATGCGCTGCGCGCCCCAGCAGGTGAGGCACCAGTCGGCGGTGGGGCGGGACGGCGCGGTGCTGCGGCCCGCGGCGCGGCGCACCCGGCGCCACCAGGACCAGGACGGCCACAGGACGGGCTCACCGCAGGGGTGCGGGCGCACGGCGACCACCGTCACCTCCCGGCCCGTTCGGTGTCGTTGCCGTTCCTCATGCCACTAGTGTGCCACAATGGCACACATGAAATGCACCTTGGCGTATCGCCGGCACGTGGCGGCTCGGGGGTGAGCGCCGATGAATGCGGTGCAGGCGAGGCGAGCGCGGCGCGGCGAGCGGGGGCGTGGCGTCGCCGGGTTGGCGACGCCGATGTGGATACCGGCACCGAGGTGATGTAGCGTGCCCTCCGTGCCTGTCCTGCCCGCATCCCCGTCGCTCGGCCGTGCGGTCCGGCGGCGGCGGGAGGCCCTGGGGCTCAGCCGCGCGGGGCTCGCCGTGCGGCTGGGGTGGTCCCCGGGCACGCGGTGCGGATGGTCGCCGCGCACGCTGGTGCGCCTGGAGTGCGGCGAGCGGGGCCTCGCCCACCACGGCGAGGTCGTCGTCCTCGCCCGAGCCCTCGGCGTCGACGAGGGCCGACTGGCCGCCGAGGCCGAGGCGGCGCCCACGTCCGCGCCCGACACGTCCGCCCCCGAGGCGCCGCCCGACGCCGACGTCGGGGCCGCGGCGCTCGCGCGGCTCGTGGAGCAGCTCGTGGCGCGGCAGGCCGAGCAGACCGCCCTCCTGCGCACCCTCGTGGACGCCGTCGTCCGCAACGGGTCGCTGGGCGGGCGCGGCGAGGGGAATCCGGCCTCGCAGTAGCCGCGGGGGCGCGCGACAGCTGTCGCGCCCACCCTTCCCGGCGTCCGCTAGCCTCACCCCCCGATGCCCTCTCCGCGGCTCGAGATCTCCGCGATGGGCGCGGTGCGGCCCCCGGCCGGCGCCGCGATCGCCGCTGCGCGGCGGCGCGAGGACCAGGGCTTCGACGCCGTGTGGTGGGCCGACCATCTGCTCCACTGGTTCCCCACGTCGATCTGGACGCCTGACCTCGTGCCGCAGGCGGCCGCCGGCCAGACGAGCCCCCACGTGTGGTTCGACCCGTTCACGGTCGCCGCCGCCGCGGCCGGGGCCACCGCCCAGATCCGCCTCGGCATCGGCGTCACCGACATGGTGCGCCGCCACCCCGCGTCGCTTGCCCAGACCGCCCTCACCCTCGACCACCTGTCGGAGGGGCGCTTCATCCTGGGGGTCGGCACGGGCGAGGACCTGAACCTCGCCCCGATCGGCCTGGCGAACCGGCGGCCGCTCGCCCGCCTCGAGGAGGGGCTCACGGTGCTGCGGGCGCTGCTCGAGAGCCCGGAGCCGGTGGACTTCGACGGGGACGTCTTCCACCTCCGCGGCGCGGTGATGGGCCTGCGCCCGTACGGGGACCGGCCGCCGCCGGTGTGGGTCGCGGCGCACCGCCCCCGCGGCCTCGCGGTCGCCGGGCGCCTCGCCGACGGGTGGCTGCCGCTGGCCACCGACCCCGACACGTACCCGGGGATGCTCGCCGCCGTCCGCGCCGCGGCGGAGGCGGCGGGACGCGACCCCTCCGCGGTCACGCCGGCGCTGTACGCCCGCTGCGTGGTGGCGGAGACGGAGGAGGAGGCCGTGGAGATCATCGACGGCTCCCTGCTTCTGCGGTTCATCGCCCTCACCCGTCCGGCGGAGGCGTTCGCCGCCCACGGCGCCGACCACCCCCTGGGCGACGGCGCGTTCGGGCTGACCACCTTCATGCCCCTGCGCTACGGGCGGCAGGAGGCGTTGCGCCTGGCGGACGGGGTGCCCGCCGCGGTGGTGCGCGACACCGTGATCCACGGCACCCCCGACCAGGTGGCGGAGCGGCTCGGGCGGTTCGCGGACGCCGGCGCCCGCCACGTCCAGGTCACGAACATGACCCCGCTCGCGGCGCCCGACCGGGCAGCCGCCAGCGAGGCGCTCCTCGGCGACGTCGTCACCGCGCTGCGGTCCCGCACGCCCGAGCCGCGGTGACGGCGCGCCACGTGCGGTGGGCCGCGGCGGTGGCCATCCTCGCCGCGTGGGCGCCGGCCGGTGCCGCGACGGCCGCGCCGGTCACGGTCACGGGGTGGCCGGCGGTGGAGGCCGCCCTCGGCGGCGGCACGCTCGCGTGGGCCACGACCGCCACGAACAGGCTGCGCGGGTTCAGCTACTGGTCGACGGAGGTGTCCACCGTGCGCCTCGGCCGGACGGGGCCGTCGGGGGCGGCGACGAGCCCGGTGGCGGTGCGGACCCAGGCGGGGCCGTTCGGGCCGGTGGGGCTCACGGCCGGCGCCGACGGGTCGGTGGTGCTCGTCGCCCGCGGCCGCGGCTTCGCGCCCCCGGTGGTGTGGTGCTGCGACACGCGGGGGCTCGAGGTGGTGATGCACAGCGACGGGCGCGCCGGTGCGGCGCGCGCCCTCGCCGCCGCGGTCGACGGTCCGCGCGTGCGGATGGTCCTGGCCGCCGCGTCGGGAGCGACCCTTGTGGGGGAGGACCCGCGCCGGCTGACGGACGAGCAGGAGGCCCTCGCCGGCGCCCTGCCGCGGGTGGAGGCCGCGTTTCCCGGAACCCCCGTGGAGGGCCTCGTCGCCGCCTCCGGGCCGCTCCTCGCCTGGGTGGACGCCGCCGACCCCGCCGCGGTGCGCACCGGCACCGTGACCGACGCGGGGCTCGCCGAGGGGACGCCGCTGCCCACCGGGGCGCGTGTGCGCGGCGTGTGGGTCGAGGCGCCGTCCACCGTCGTCGTGGCCTCCGGGACGTCCGCCGTCACCCTCACCCGCCACGACCTCGCCGGCGGCACCCGCCGGGTGGTGTGGCGCGGCGCGGGCGTGCCGCGGGTCGCGGTGGGAGGCGGCGTCGTCGCCGTCGCCTCCGGGCGCGCCGTGTCGGCCGGGCGCGGCGCCCTGCGCCCGCTGCGCACCGCCGCGGGCGAGGTGGCCGCCGTCGCCACCGACGGGCGGCGCGTCGCCGCGTTCGAGCGCATCGTGCGGCGCGGCGGCAAGAGGGCCACGGTGATGAGGCTCCTGGCGGTGACCGGGTGAGGCGGCTGCCGCGCCTCCTCGCGGCCGTCGCCGCCCTCGCCGCCCTCGCACCGGCGGGGACGGCCGCCGCCGCCCCCGTCGTCGCCCTGCAGGACGACGCCCTTCCCACCATCACCGACCCGGTGCAGCGGGAGGCGCGGCTCGACGCGCTGGCCGCCACCGGCGTGCACGCCACCCGCGTCGACGTGCTGTGGTCCGTCGTGGCGCGCACCCGCCCGGCCCGGCCGCGCGACCCCGCCGACCCCGCGTACGACTGGAGCCGCTACGACCCGGTGGTGCGCGGCCTCGCCGCCCGCGGCATCACCACCGTGCTCGACTACTACCACACCCCCGCGTGGGCGTCGCGCGCCGCGCGGCCGTCGCCCGCGGACACGCCCCGCGTTGCCGACGCCGCCGCGTTCGCCGCCGCCATCGCGTCCCGCTACTCCGGCGGCTTCCGCCCGGCCGGGGACGCCACCACCCTGCCGGAGGTGCGGCGCATCGAGGTGTGGAACGAGCCGAACATCGACGTCTTCTGGGCGGACCAGTGCCACCCCGTGCCCGGCGGCTGGGCCGAGGACTCCCCCCGCGGGTACGCGGCGCTCCTCGCCGCCGCCTACCGGGAGATCAAGCGCGCGAACCCCCGGGCGATCGTCGTCGGCGGCGTCGCCGGCCCCACCGCCGCCACGAGCTGCCCGGGCCGGGACCGCCGGCGCCCCGCCGGCGCGGGGTTCGTCGACCTCGTCGTGCGGGAGCGGCCCCCGATGGACGCGTGGAGCCAGCACATCTACCCCATCGGCTCCCCCGCGGGGGCGTACTTCTTCCCGTCGTGGTCGTCGATCCCCCGCATCGCCCGCGCCCTGGATAAGCTGCGGCCCGGTATCCCGATCTACGTCACCGAGACCGGCTACCACACCTCGTACAACCGGTTCCACCGGTACTTCGTGAGCGAGGCCCAGCAGGCCGCCTGGGTGGACGGGACCTTCGCCCAGGCCGCCCGGTACCCGCGGGTCGAGATGGCGACGTGGTTCAACCTGCAGGACAACCCCTTCTGGACCGGTGGGCTCCTGAGAAAAGACGGCACGAGAAAGCCCTCCTACGACCGCTTCGCCGCCGTCGCGCGCGCGGCCGGGGCGCTGCCGCCGGCCTGGACCGTGCCCCCCTCACGCTGACGACCGCCCACCACACGGAGACCCGATGACCGACCCCGGCACGCCCACCGGCGAGAGCCCCGCGACCGACGCCCGCCCCCGGGGCGGCGACACGCTCCAGCGCGTCCAGGGCTACTACGACCGCATGGCGGCGCGCCTCTACGCGGTCGAGGGCCGCAACTGGCACCTGCAGAGCCGCATGTCCCTCGTCCTCGACACGATCGACGGGTTCGCGACGCCCGGCGGGCGGGCCCTCGACGTGGGCTGCGGCACCGGGTTCCTGCTGGAGCAGCTCGCGGGGCGCGGCTTCTCCGGCGTCGGCGTGGACCTGTCCCCCGAGTCGGTCGCGATCGCGCAGCGGCGCCTGGAGGAGCTCGGCGTCGCCGACCGGCTCCGCGCCGAGGTGGGCAGCGCCTACGAGCCGCCGGACGGCGTGTTCGACCTCGTCACCCTCACCGACGTCCTGGAGCACCTGGAGGACCCCCGCGCCTGCCTGCGGGCGATCCGCGCGCGGATGGCCCCCGACGGGCTCCTCGTGATCTCCACGCCGAACCGCCACAGCCTTCCCGGGGTGCGCCGCCGCGTCGCCGAGCGCTACCCGGGGCTCGGCATCAAGCTGAGCCTCGCGCCGGTGGACAACTGGCAGACGTGGGCGGACCTCGAGGGGCACGCCGCGGCGGCGGGGCTCGTGCCGGTGAGCCGGCGCGGCATCTTCTTCCGGCCCGGCGGGCGCGTCGGGTCGCAGCTCGGCC
>JBFLWO010000190.1:0-5077 GCA_040757755.1 Actinomycetota bacterium | reverse complement strand
CCCGAGATGCGGGCGCGCGCGGTGCTCCAGGCGATCGGCTCGGGCGAGCGGACGTTCACGGCGATCCGCGACCGGGCCGGCGTGTCGGCGAAGACCCTCGAGTCGACGCTCGCGTCGCTCGCCGCGAAGGGCGTGGTCGACCGGGCCGTCCCGTACTCGTCGGAGGCGCGCCCCAAGCTCGCCCGCTACCACGTCGCCGACCCGTACCTGCGCTTCTGGCTTCGCTTCCTCGGGCCGAGCATCCCGGCGCTCGAACGCGGCCGCGGCGACATCGTGATCGGGCGTGTGCGAGACGCGTGGCAATCGTTCGCCGGCCGCGCGATCGAGCCGTTGGCGCGCGCCGCGATCGAGCTGTTGCTTCCCGATCCGCGGTTCGGTGGGGCCGCGTTCGTCGGCGGCTTCTGGAACCGCGACGGACGCGTCGAGGTGGACCTGGTCGGGGGGCGCGGCGAGGCGACGAGCGACGTCGTCGACTTCGTCGGGTCGGTCAAGTGGCGCGACCGGGGCGAGTTCGGCCGGGCGGACCTCGGGCGCCTGGTGGAGCATCGCGCCCACGTCCCCGGGGTGAACGCGGAGACGCGTCTCGTCGGCGTGTCCCGGACCGGGTTCTCGGTGCAGGGGCTCGACGTCGAGCTGGGCGCCGACGAGATCGTCGCCGCATTCGCCCGGCCGGCCGGCGGTTGACCGGCGCCCGGGTCCCGCCGGGTCCGGGGGCGCCCCTACAATCGGCGGCGTGGCACGCGTCGACGACTACCGTGCCGAGCTGCGCGCCCTCGGCGACTGGGAGCCGTACCTGAACGAGCGCTCGGGGCTTCCGGGTCCCCGGGCGAACCTGGAGCTTCTCGCCGCCGTGGTGGAGGAGGCGCCGGCGGCGGTCGCCTGGCGGCTCGCCCGCGGCGGGGACGGGTACCCGGCGATGTGCGGGGTCGCCGCGCTCGGCCGGCTCGCCGCCGAGGGCGACGCGGACGCCGTGCCGGAGCTCCGCCGCCGCGCGTCGGACCCCGACTGGCGCATGCGCGAGGCGGTCGCGATGGGCCTGCAACGCCTGGGCGATGCGTCGACCGAGGCGCTCTTCGACGTCCTGGAGCGGTGGGCCGGGGGCACCCCGCTGGAGCGCCGGGCCGCCGTCGCGGCCGCGTGCGAGCCGCGGCTTCTGCGCGACCCGGCGGTGGCCCGCCGCGCCCTCGCGCTCCTCGACAGGATCACCGCGTCGCTCGCCGCCGGGCCGGACCGCCGCCGCGACGAGGTGCGGGTGGTGCGCCAGGCGCTCGGCTACGGCTGGAGCGTCGCGATCGCGGCCCTCCCGGACGAGGGCCGCCCCGCGTTCGAGCGCTGGCTCCACACCGGCGACCCCGACGTGCGCTGGGTCGTGAGGGAGAACCTGCGCAAGCGGCGGCTCCACCGCATCGACCCGCAGTGGGTCGCGACCATGCGCGACCGGCTCGAGAAGGAAGGTGCGCCCACGAGGCGAGAGTCCGGCTGAGCGACGCGCTACCGCCGGGCGCC
Organism: Actinomycetota bacterium; assembly: GCA_040757755.1. GTDB lineage: Bacteria > Actinomycetota > Thermoleophilia > Miltoncostaeales > Miltoncostaeaceae > JBFLWO01. Next base: position 3,571 of record JBFLWO010000190.1, on the reverse strand, counting down.
CCGCATCACTTCCGGGTCGGCGAGGTCCGGGAGCCCTCCCGTCGCCAGGCGCTCCAGATGGCTCAACCGGCGCGCCGGCGCCGAGGCACCGTCGGGCGCGTCGCCCCCGGCGGCCGGCTCTCCAGCAGGACCGGACGCCCCGGCGGGGGCGTGCTGTCGGTGTCGGTCCGGGTCTCGCTCATCCGCGACTCCATCGGTCACTGCGACGTGTCGGCCTCACGTGTGCCGTCTCCCGTGTCCCCCGGGGCACGCCCCTCACAGCGACCCCTCCGGGCCGGACGGTTTCGGTTCGCTCCGCCCCACGTACGCGGGCGCCGCCAGCAGCGCCTCGAGGCGCGCGACCTCCGCCTGGCGGCGGCAGGCGGCCAGGAACCGCGCGCGGGCCGCGGCGAAGTCGGCCCAGCCGCCCGCGGCGACCGGCGAGCAGGGGTCCGACGCCCATGCCGGGACGTCCTCGTGCTGCATGACCCGCCTCCTGTCGACGGATGGTCGCCGACCGTGAAGTACCCGCCCGTCACGCGGGCGTCACACGCGGGGGCGGGACGCTCGGGGCGTCGCGGCTACGCGGGACGCACGAGCGGCAGGCGCCGGCCGTCGACGCCGGGCAGCACGCGGGCCGCCTCCACCCCCATCCACGACTCGAGAAGCGACGCGTACACCGTGCGGAACTCCGTCGACACGAGCAGGTTGTCGTCCTCGTCGAGGCGCCCCAGGCCGGGGAACTCGCTGCGGATCCCGCCGTTCGCCCGGTCCCCCACCACCAGCACGAGGCCGCCCGCCCCGTGGTCCGACCCGTTCGAGTCGTTGTCCTCCGGCCGGCGGCCGAACTCGCTCCACACGAGCGTCAGGACGCGGCGCGACAGGCCCCGCGCCGCGAGGTCCGCCTGGAACGCGGCGAGGGAGTCGCCGAGGTCCTTCAACAGCTCGGCGTGCGCCTGGGGCTGGTCGTCGTGCGTGTCGTACCCGCCGCCCTGGCTCACCGCCGCGACCCGCGTGCCGAACCCGGCGCCCAGCATCCGGGCGAGGTTCCGCAGGGTCCCGCCGAGGTCCGTGTCGGGGTACGGCTCCGGCACCGGGGGCGCGGGATGGTCCTCGTCGGTGCGCAGCGGCCGCAGCCGGTCCACCATCGCGAACGCGTTGCGGTACGCGCCCGCCGCGGCGGCGCGCGCCGGGGTCGCCCCCGCCCGGGACGCGGTCCGGTACGCGGACGTGAACCCCTCGTCCCCCCACACGCCGGGGATCCAGAACGAGAAGTCCCCGGGGTCGCGCACCGTCGCGACCGGCGCCCCGCGGGAGATGAGCACGGGGTCCAGGCTCCACGACGCGCTGATTCCCTGCAGCGGGTTGTCGCGCGTGCCCAATGCGTCGAGGGTGCGCCCCAGCCAGCCGCTGCGGTCCAGCGTCGCCCCCACCACCCCGGTGCGCCAGTAGGCGGCGCTGTTGAAGTGAGACTGGTCCGGGTTCGCGAAGTCCACGGACGGCAGCACCGCCACCTTCCCCGCGTCGTACAGGCGCTTCAGGGACGCGAGCGACGGGTGCCAGCCGAAGTCCGCCGTGTCGGGCAGGGCCAGCGTGGTCTCCGGTGCGATCCCGATGCGGGAGCGCAGGGTGCGGTAGCGCGGGTCGGCGAGCGGCACCAGCGTATTCAGCCCGTCGTTCCCGCCGTCCAGGTAGAGGGACACGAGGATCGGGGCGTCCGGGTCGGCGGCCGCCTGCGCCGCCGCGGCCTCCAGCACCCCTCGGGTCGACAGCGTCGCGCCGAGCCCCGCGGCGGCGATCCACAGGCCGACGCCGCGGGCGAACAGGTCACGGCGGCTCAGCCCGCCGCCGCGCTCCACCGCCGCGAGCCCACGCTCCAGCGCCTCCGCCGGGATCGGCACGACCGCCTCCCCCGCCCGCCCGAGGAGCGCCCGCCGGTTCGCGTGCCAGCCGCCGCACCCCCTCACGACACCTGGGCCTCCGGGCCCGCGAGGAGCAGGTGGCGCAGCACGCGCTGCCGCTCCGCGTAGTAGTGGCGCACCTCCCACCGCTCGGTCCGGCCCGCCACCGACGCGCGTGCGTACCGCCACAGCGCGTCGCGGGTGCGCGGCCCCACGTGGGTCGTGCCGGTCGCGCGGATGGCGGCGTCGATCGCCTGCGCCGGGGTCTGCGTCCCGGCGACCGACCCGTCCTCCACCCAGTCGTCCACGAGGTGGGAGACGGCCTGGAAGCGGGACCGGATCGTGCCGGTCGACAGCCACGCCAGGTCCTGGTCCCAGCCGGCGACGTTCGGCGGGGAGAACGGCCGCTGCCCCATCTGGTCGAGGAGCCACACCCAGTGGTCGCCGTCCACGCGCCGCCCGGTGCGGCGCAACATGCCCGCGACGTACACGAGCGGCGGCTTCACCTGGTCGCCCTCCGCGAGGTCCGCGTACAGGGCGCGGTGGCGCAGGATGATCGCGAGCACGGGCCTCACCTGCGTCCCCGCGGAGCGGTAGGCGCGCACCATGTCCCGCAGCGTCCCCGCCGGGCACGGCTGCGGCGTGAAGTAGCCCCACAGCTTGCGGCACAGATAGGGGGCGTGGGCCGGGTGGTCGACGGCCAGCTGCACGACGTCGCGGGGCGTGAAGCTGCCGCGCCGTCCGAGCACCGTCTTCACGCCGGTGTCGTGCTGGTCGGCGTCGAACCAGAAGCGGCGCTTGTCCCAGTCGAACCGGAAGCCGGTGAAGGCGCGCGCCGCCTCGCGGATGTCGCGCTCCGTGTAGCCGTTGTTCACCCCGAGGGTGAACAGCTCGAAGAGCTCCCGGGCGAAGTTCTCGTTCGGCGCCTCCCGGGTGGAGTCGACGAGGTCGAGCCACCGCTGCATCGCGTGGTCGTTCACCATGGCGACCGCCAGGTCCCGGAACCGCCCCAGGGCGTGACGCCGCAGCGTGCGGTACTGGGCCATCATCAGCTTGACGCTGCCGACCTTCTCGTTGGACGTCGCGAAGTGGTCGTGCCAGTTCAGCGTCATCCGCTCCACCAGGGGGTGCCGGGCGCGGACGGCCCGGTCGAGCCACCACAGGACGTCGTGTCCGTAGGCGTTCTCCGGGTCGATCGGCTGCCCGTCGACGGTGGCGCCGCGCCCGGGCTCCAGCTCGGGGCCGCGCGGCGGCGCGAGGAGCTCGTCGACGGCGGCGTCGAGGCCACGCGGGGCGAGCCGGTCGAGGTCCGCCCGCCGGGGGCCGAAGCCCGCCCGCCACCACAGCCGCTCGATGCGGGCGCGCTCCCGGGCGCGGGCGGGGGTCACCGGGCCCTCCGCGTCACCACGAGCCTGGCGCGCATCCCGGCCGCCTCATGGCCGGCGAGGCCGCAGTACAGGGTGTAGCGGCCGGGCCGCAGCCGCAGCCTGAGCTGCGCGAGGCGCCCCGGGTGGACGACGGGGGTCGCGCCGGCGACGGTGCCGTCGGAGCGGCGCACCCGCAGGTCGTGGTCGTCCTCCCCGATGCTCCTCACCTGGATCACGACGCGCCCCGCGGGCAGGCGGGCGCGGCTGGTGCCGAGCCGGAACTCGTCGGCGAACACGAGCATCCGGGCGGGCGGTGGCGGTGGC
>JBFLWO010000189.1:0-5117 GCA_040757755.1 Actinomycetota bacterium | reverse complement strand
GCCCGGGCGCGGCGAACTCGCCCGGGCCCCCGTGATCGAGCCCGCGTCGAGACGCCGGGCGCTACGCCACGGCGCCGACCTTCTGGCGGATCGCCTCGGAGATGGACGTCGGCACCTCGTGGTACCGGTCGAACTGCATCGTGAACGTGGCGCGGCCCTGCGTGAGGGACCGCACGGACGTCGCGTAGCCGAACATCTCGGAGAGCGGCACGTGGGCGATGACCACCTCGGAGTTGCCGCGCTGGTCGATCTGCGCGATCTGGCCGCGGCGGCCGTTCAGGTCACCGACGACGGCACCGACGAACTCCTTCGGCACGACGACCTCGACGGCCATGAGCGGCTCGAGGAGCTTCGGCTGGCCGCGCCTCGCGGCCTCCTTCGCCGCCATCGAGCCGGCGATCTTGAAGGCGATCTCCGACGAGTCCACCTCGTGGTAGGAGCCGTCGACGAGCCGCGCCTTCACGTCCACCATCGGGTAGCCGGCGAGGATGCCGCCCTCCAGGGCCTCGCGGATGCCCTCGTCGACCGCGGGGACGTACTCCTTCGGGATGGCGCCGCCGACGATGGCGCTCTCGAACGCGTAGCCGGCGCCCGGCTCGTTCGGCTCCAGGTCGATGTAGACGTGGCCGAACTGGCCGCGGCCACCGGTCTGGCGGACGAAGCGGCCCTCCACCTTCTGGGCCGGCTTGCGGATCGTCTCGCGGTACGCGACCTGCGGCTGGCCGACGTTGGCGTCGACGTTGAACTCCCGCATGAGCCGGTCGACGATGATCTCGAGGTGCAGCTCGCCCATGCCCGCGATGAGGGTCTGGCCGGTCTCCTCGTCGGTGCGCACCCGGAAGGTGGGGTCCTCGTCGGAGAGGCGCTGCAGGGCGACGCTGAGCTTCTCCTGGTCCGCCTTCGTCTTCGGCTCGATCGCGACGTCGATGACCGGGTCCGGGAAGGTCATGCGCTCCAGGACGACCGGTGCGTTGGCGGCACAGAGCGTGTCGCCGGTCGTCGTGCTCTTCAGACCGACGGCGGCGACGATGTCGCCCGCCGAGACGGCGTCGACGTCCTCGCGGCTGTTGGCGTGCATCTCCAGCAGGCGGCCGATGCGCTCCTTGCGGTCCTTCGTGGAGTTGATGACGCCCTCGCCGCTCTTGAGCGACCCGGAGTAGACGCGCAGGTAGGTGAGGCGGCCGACGTACGGGTCGCTCATCACCTTGAAGGCGAGCGCCGCGAACGGGGCGTCCGCCTTCGCCTCGCGCGTGACGACCTCCTCGGTGCCCGGCTTGACGCCCTCCGCGTCGGCGACGTCGAGCGGCGACGGCAGGTAGTCGACGACGGCGTCGAGGAGCGGCTGCACGCCCTTGTTCTTGAACGCCGAGCCGCACAGCACGGGGTTCATGGTGCCGGCGAGGACCGCGGCGCGGATGCCGGCGATCAGAAGCTCGGGGGCCACCTCGCCGTTCTCGAGGTACGCCTCGGCGACGGCGTCGTCGCTCTCGGACACCGCGTCGATGAGCCGCTCGTGTCCCGCGGCGGCGACGTCCTCGTACTCCGCGGGGATCGGGCCCGTCTCCATCTTGGTGCCGAGGTCGTCGACCCACGTGACGGCCTGCATCCGCACCAGGTCGACGACGCCGCGGAACTCCGCCTCGGAGCCGATCGGAAGCTGGATCGGCACGGCGTTCGCGCCGAGCCGGTCGAGCATCGACTGCACGGCCGCGTCGAAGTCCGCGCCGATGCGGTCCATCTTGTTCACGAAGGCGATGCGGGGCACGCCGTAGCGGTCCGCCTGGCGCCATACCGTCTCGCTCTGCGGCTCCACGCCGGCGACCGCGTCGAACACGGCGACCGCGCCGTCGAGCACGCGGAGGGAGCGCTCCACCTCGACCGTGAAGTCCACGTGGCCGGGGGTGTCGATGATGTTGATGCGGTGGTCGCGCCAGAACGAGGTGGTGGCGGCGGAGGTGATGGTGATGCCGCGCTCCTGCTCCTGCGCCATCCAGTCCATCGTCGCGGCGCCCTCGTGCACCTCGCCGATCCGGTGGGTGCGCCCCGTGTAGTAGAGGATGCGCTCCGTGGTCGTCGTCTTGCCCGCGTCGATGTGGGCCATGATCCCGATGTTCCGGGTCCGCTCAAGCGGGTAGGACTTCCTCGCAGCCACGGTCGTCGATCTCCTCTCTCACGACCGCCGCCGGCCGTTCGGCCGGCGGCTCGCAAAAACCTGTTACGTGCGCGGTCCCCCTGCGGGGGCCTACCAGCGGTAGTGCGCGAAGGCCCTGTTCGCCTGGGCCATGCGGTAGAGGTCGTCCTTCCGCTTGAAGGCGCCCCCCTGCGACCCGAGAGCATCCAGCAGCTCGTTCGCGAGCCGCTCGCTCATCTGCTTCTCGCGGCGCTCCCGCGCGTACCCGACGATCCATCGCACCGCGAGGGTGCGGGCACGGCGGGTGGGGACCTCGACCGGCACCTGGTAGGTGGCGCCCCCGACCCGGCGGGAGCGGACCTCGAGGACCGGGGTGACGTTCCGGACGGCCTCCTCCATCACCGTCACGGGGTCGCGACCGGTGCGGTCGCGGATGCGCTCGAGGGCGTCGTAGACGATCGACTCGGCGACGGACTTCTTGCCGTCCAGCAGCACCTTGTTCACGATCTGCGCGACCAGGGTGTTGTTGTAGACGGGGTCGGCCTCGACGGGCCGGCGGGTGGCGGCGGCGCGACGCGGCATTACTTCGGCGTCTTCGCGCCGTACTTCGACCGCGCCTTGCGGCGGTCGGAGACACCGGCGGTGTCGAGGGCGGCCCGGATGACCTTGTACCGCACGCCCGGGAGGTCCTTCACACGCCCGCCACGGACGAGCACCACCGAGTGCTCCTGGAGGTTGTGCCCCTCACCGGGGATGTAGCTGGTGACCTCCATGCCGTTCGTGAGGCGCACACGGGCGACCTTGCGAAGAGCCGAGTTCGGCTTCTTGGGGGTCGTGGTGTAGACGCGGGTGCACACGCCCCGCTTCTGCGGCGACCCCTTGAGGGCCGGCGTCTTCGTCTTCGAGGTCTTTGGCGCGCGGCCCTTGCGCACCATCTGGTTGATCGTGGGCACGAAGCCTTCCGTCCGAGAGCGTTCTTGAGCGTGCTGCCGACCCGGCAGCGGCTGGGTACGGTAGCAGAGCGGCGCCCGCCGCGGGAGGCCGGGTCGCCGCCCCGCGGCGTCAGGTGCGGGGCGTCGTGGAGACGAGGCGCATCGTGGCGGTCTCGTCGAACGAGAACGTCCCGCCGATCTCGAGGTCGTCGACGCGCCGCACGACGAGGGCGAGGTCCGGCGACCACCACAGGGTCTCGATCCGCCGGCCGGGGTGGACGCCCTCGGTGTCGGAGCGGATCCGCACCACGACCGTGGGCACGGACCGGCCGCCGACCCGCACGGTCTCGGCGCGCAGGACGCGGCTCTGGACGCGCACGAGGAGGGAGCCCGCCTTGTACACGTCGCGCCAGCCGGCCCCGACCGCGGGGCGGGCCGGCAGGTGGAGCGGCCGGGGGGTGAGGGTGCGCCGGTCGTCCCGCCCCAGCCCGAGGAAGGTGAGCTTGGTGCGGGTCGAGACGGCGAGTGTGCCGCGCGAGGTGACCCGGTACCGGAACCCCTCCAGGTGCTCCTCGCTGACGCGGAGCTCCGTCTCGTAGCCTCCGGGGACGAGCCGCACGATCATCGGCGCCCGCCGCGGCAGGTCGCGCGTGACGTGCACCGGCCCGGCGCCCGCCCGCTCGCTGCCCTCCAGCTCGTAGGAGTAGACGCCGGGGCGCGGCACGCCGGGGCGCACGGCGCCCCCCGTCGACCCCTGGGTGCGGTACGCGGCGAGGGCCCGGTCCTCGGCGGCGGGGGTGCTGGTGTGGATGCGCCGCCACGCCCAGATGCCGCCCACGATCAGCGCGACGGTGACGACGAGGCCGACGAGGCGGAACGGCCGGGTGAGGAGGCCGAGGATCATCCCGGCGATCGTAGACGCGCCGGCGGGCGTCCCCCCGTCCCGCGGGCGCCCCGCCGCATCGGAAACAGGTATTGCAGGGGTTTTCGCGTTGCACTGGTACCCTCGCCGCCATGCTGGAGAGCCTCCGCGCCCGCCGCCGTGCCCGCGCCTGCTGCCCGGCGTGCGCCGCGTCGGTGGGGCACCGGCGGCACGCGGGGATCCACGAGCCGCTGCACCGCCGCGCGTGGCTCGCGCTGGTCGCCGTGGTGGCGGCGCTTGTGCCGCTGGCCGCGTGGGACGACTCGGGCGGGTCGCTGGCGATCGCCGCGGAGCCGAGCGGCATCGTGTTCCTCCCCCCGCCTCCCCCGGTGGAGGAGAGCTCGGCGGAGGACGTGCAGGGCGCGATCGCGTGGCACGCGAGCGTCGCGCACGGAACGCCGAACGCCGGGTGGCTGGAGGGCGGCGTGCGGCTTCCGATCGAGGGGGTCGGCTTCTACACGTACAACCCGATCACGGGGCGGCCGCCCGGCGGCGCGGACCGCCGCTTCGGCACGGAGGCGCTGGTGCGCCAGCTCCTCGCGCTGGGGCGGTGGTGGGAGGCGACGTACCCGGACGCGCCCCGCCTGGGGATCGGGGACCTGTCCCGGCCGGAGGGCGGGCCGTTCCGCGACGCGCACGCATCGCACCAGAACGGGTTGGACGTCGACATCCGGCTGCCGCGCCGCGACGGGGTGGAGGGGCCGTCGAACCCCGGCAACTACGACCGGGCGCGCACCCAGGCGATCGTGGACCGGGCGTTCGCGCAGGGCGCGAGCCTGGTGCTGGTGGGCCCGCACCTGGACATCACCGGCCCGGTGACGCCGTGGCCGAACCACGACGACCACCTGCACATCCGCTTCCCCGACCCGGACGGGGCGGGGAACTAGGACAGCACCTCGTCGCCGATCCGCTCGCGGATGAGCGGAAGGACGTCCTCGGGCGCCGGGTAGCGCCCGATCATCTTCTTGAAGAAGACGAGCTCACCGTCGAGGTGCACGTCGAAGATCCCCCCTGCGCCGGACACGAGCTCGACGGAGGAGAGGATCGGCGCCCACCCCGAGATCAGCCGGGCCGCCAGACCGGCGGCCTGAGGCATGGCCCCTCAGGGGACGCAGTATTCGATGCGGATGCG
>JBFLWO010000188.1:0-5120 GCA_040757755.1 Actinomycetota bacterium | reverse complement strand
CGCCTCCTCCGTGGGGCCGCCGCGCAACGCCGCTGCAGCGCACCTCCCGCCGCCCCGCCCGCCGCACCCCCCGGGGTAGCGTCGCCGGCATCGACACGCGCATCAGCATCGTCGTCATGCTGTTCGCCCCGCACGGGGACGGCGCCGACCACACCGCCCTCACGGTGCGCCTCGCCGCGCCCGCCACCGTCGCCGACCTCCACGCCCGCATGGCGGAGGAGCTGTCCCTGCCGGTGCCGCCCGGCGCGCGCGTCGCGGTGAACGGCGTGTGGGCGACGCCCGCCACCGACCTGGAGGACGGCGACAGCGTCGCCGTCGTCCTCCCCTGCCGGTGAGCCCTACCGCGCCGCGGAGTGCCGATGCGCGCCGCCGGCGTCGCGCCCGGCGCGCCGCGCCAGCACCACGTCGCGCCGCGGGTCCGCGGCGGGAAGCGCCGCCTCCAGCGCCGCGAGGGCCGCGTCGTCGCCCCACCCCGGGGGGCTGTCACACCACGACCACAGCACGTCGACGGAGCCGGACGCCAGCGCCGCCCGGCGCAGCCGCCCCTCCAGCGCCGCACGCGCCTCCACGATCGCGGGGGCGTGGGACCGCGGCAGGAGGCCGCCCTTGTAGCGCGCCATCGCCTGCGACGCGCTGCCCGCGTCGAGGTCGCGCACCAGGTCGCACACGTCCGCCTCGACCTGCGCGAGGAGCCGGTACGGCTTCGTCCCCAGCGCCGGGCCCAGAAGCCGCCGCAGCCGCGACACCTCGGCGCGCACCGACGTCGGCGAGTACGACGCGCCGTACAGGGCGACGCCGAGCTCCTCGCCGGTGAGCCCGTCCGGCGACAGGGCGAGGAGCGTGAGGATCTCCGCGTGGCGGCCGCTCAACCGCAGCACGCGGCCGTTCACCTGCGCGCTCGCCCGCCCCAGGACCTGCAGCCGCAGCCGCGGCCGCGGCGGCGCCGCCTGCCGCTCCGCCCCCGCCCACACGAGGAACGCGCCCGCCAAGCCGATCGGCTCCGCCGCGAACGGGGTGCCGTCCGGGAGGGTGCCGGCGCGGCCCGCCGCCAGGTCGACGCGCTCCCCCAGCCACCCCGGCGGGTTCGCCATCACCACGCGACCGCCCGCCGACACCACCGCCGTCGGTCGCCCGCCGAGCAGGCTGAGGCGCTCCAGGTAGCGGCGGCGGAGCCGCTCGTCGTGCTCGTACAGCTCCTGCCGCAGCGTCGACTCGGCGATGCGGGCGGCGGCCGTGACGAGCGCCAGGCTGTGCGGGTGGGCGGTGCGGAACGGGCCGGTCAGGTCGATCGTGCCGAGGAGTCCGCCGGACTCGGCGTCGTGGAGCGGCGCCGCCGAGCACGTCCACGGGTGCACCGTGGCGTTGAAGTGCTCCGCCGCGAACACCTGGATCGGGTGCCCCACCGCGAGGGCCGTGCCGAGGGCGTTCGTGCCGGCGCCCCCCTCGCTCCACAGGGTGCCCTCGGCGAAGTTCATCGTCTCCTCCGCCAGCTCCCGCAGCCGCGGCTGCCCCTCCACCCACAGGAGCTCGCCGTCCGCGCCGCACACCACCACGAGGTGCTTCGCGGCATCGGCGACGCCGAGCAGCAGGTGGCGGAAGATCGGCAGCAGCCGCGCGAGGGGGTGCCCCTGCCGCAGGGCGTGCACCTCCTCGGCGCTGTGGAGGCGGGGGGCGAACGACCCGCTGGGACGCACGCCGGCCTGGGCGGAGCGCCGCCACGAGTCGACGATCAAGGGCCGCACCTGCGGCGGTGGCGCCTGCCGGCTGGCCACCGTGTCGGCGTAGCGGGCGTGCGTCTCGCGCAGCTCGCGCGCGTGGCGGACGGGATCCACCCCCGACTCGATCGCGAGCCACGGGTTGCCCCGCCGAGATGCCCCTTGGGGACGCGCCACCGTCACTTCTCCGTACTGCGGGTGCCCGCCGGAGGCGTGTGTCCTGCACGGGACGGCCCCGGGGGCGGTCAGGCGCGTCATTATGACGAACCCTCCGAAATCATCAACGTTCGGGGTGAGCTCATCGCGCGCCCGCCGCGGTGAGGGGCGGCGCCGCGGGGGTCGGACGCCGCGTCACGGCGACGATCTGCGCGCCGATCGCGACGGCCACCTCCTCCGGGGTGCGCGCCCCGATCGGCAGCCCGATCGGCGCGTGGATGCGCGCGATCTCCTCCACCCCGACCCCCTCCTCGCGCAGCCGCGCCGCACGGTCGGCGGTGGTGCGGCGGCTCCCCATCGCGCCGACGTAGGCGGCGGGGGTGGCGAGCGCCGCGCGGATCGCGGGGACGTCGAACTTCGGGTCGTGGGTGAGGACGCAGATCACGGTGCGCTCGTCGACCGGGGCCTCCGCCAGGAAGCGGTGCGGCCAGGCGACGGCGAGGCGGTCGGCGTCGGGGAACCGCTCCCGGGTGACGAAGGCGGCGCGCGCGTCGCAGACGGTGACGCGGTACCCGAGGAACCGCCCCACCCGCACGAGCGCCGACGCGTGGTCGATCGCCCCGAACACGTACATGTCGGGCCGCGGCACGAACGACGCGACGAAGAGGGTCGCGTCCCCGGCATCGACGAGCCCGGTCTCCCCCCGCCGCAGGAGGCGCGCGACGGTGTCCGTGTCCGCCGAGGCGTCGCCGGGGCCGACGACCCTCATGCCGCCGAGGTCCCCGCCCTCGACGGTGGTGACGAGGGCCGCCGGCCGGTCCGCGGCCAGCGCCGCCGCCAAGGCGGGCACCGCCTCCGGCACGAGCGGCTCGATGAACACCCGCACCGTGCCGCCGCAGGCGAGGCCCACCTGCATGCCGTCCTCGTCGCTGATACCGAACGTGCGAAGCCGCGCCGGCCCGCCCGCCAGCACCTCCTCCGCCTCGGCGATCACGGCGGGCTCCACGCAGCCGCCCGTCACCGACCCCACGATCTCGCCGCGGTCCGACAGGGCGAGGGTCGCGCCGGGCGTCCGCGGCGCGGACCCCCGCGTCTCGACGACGGTCGCCACCGCGACGCGCCGGCCCGCCGCCAGCCACCGCTCCAGGATGGGGAGGACGTCGCGCACGGCTCAGCCCTCCGCCTGACGGGCCTGCTGCGCCAGCAGGGCGATCTCGGCGACGACGTTGGCGTTGGCGAGGGTGGTGACGTCCCCGAGGCCGCGCTCCTCCGAGATGTCGCGCAGGAGGCGCCGCATGATCTTCCCGGAGCGGGTCTTCGGCAGGTCGTCGGTCAGCACGATCGACTTCGGCTTCGCGATCGCACCGATCTTCGTCGCGACATGCCCGCGGAGCTCCTCGATGAGGGCCTCGTCGCCGGTCCGCCCGCCGCGCAGGGTCACGAACGCGGCGATCGCCTGCCCCGTCACCGGGTCGCTGCGGCCCACGACCGCGGCCTCCGCCACGGCGGGGTGGTCCACGAGGGCGCTTTCGATCTCGATCGTGGAGAGGCGGTGGCCGCTCACGTTCATCACGTCGTCGATGCGCCCCAGCAGCCAGAAGTCGCCGTCCTCGTCGCGGCGCGCCCCGTCCCCGGCGAAGTACCGGCCCGGGTAGCGGCTCCAGTACGTCTCGACGTAGCGGGCGTCGTCGCCGTGCAGGGTGCGCAGCATCGCCGGCCACGGCTCGTCCAGGACGAGGTACCCGCCGGCGCCGAGCGGCACCTCCCGCCCCGCCTCGTCGACGACGCGGGCCCGGACCCCGGGGAGGGGCCGCGTGGCGGACCCGGGCTTCAGGGTGGTGAGGCCGGGGAGCGGGGCGATCATGATCATCCCCGTCTCCGTCTGCCACCACGTGTCGACGATCGGGCAGCGCCCGCCGCCGATGTTCTCGTGGTACCACATCCACGCCTCGGGGTTGATCGGCTCCCCCACCGAGCCGAGCAGACGCAGCGACGACAGGTCGTGCCCGTCGACGTGGTGGGCGCCCCACTTCATGAAGGTGCGGATCGCCGTGGGGGCCGTGTACAGGATCGTCGCCCCGTAGCGCGCCGCGATCGACCACAGCCGGTCCTCGCGGGGAGTGCCGGGCGCGCCCTCGTAGATGATGCTCGTCGCGCCGTTCGCGAGCGGGCCGTACACGATGTAGCTGTGGCCGGTGACCCACCCGATGTCGGCGGCGCACCAGTAGACGTCGTCGTCCTTCAGGTCGAACACCCAGCGGTGCGTCGACGCCGCCCCCACAAGGTAGCCGCCGGTGGTGTGCAGGATCCCCTTCGGCGTGCCGGTCGTGCCGGACGTGTAGAGGACGTACAGGGGGTCCTCCGCGTCCATCGGCTCCGGCGCGCACGTCGCCTCCTCACCGGCGACGAGCTCGTCGTACCAGTGGTCGCGCCCGTCGGTCCAGTCGATCGGCCCGCCGGTGCGGCGCACGACGATGCAGTCGCGCACCCCGGGGCAGTCGGCGAGGGCCGCGTCGGCGTTGCGCTTCAACGGCACGGCGCGGCCGCCGCGGAGCCCCTCGTCGGCGGTGATCAACGCGCGGCAGCCGAAGTCGAGGAGGCGGTCGCGCAACGCCTCCGCGGAGAACCCGCCGAACACCACGGTGTGCGCCGCCCCGATCCGTGCGCAGGCGAGCATCGCGACCGGCAGCTCCGGGATCATCCCGAGGTAGATGCCGACGGTGTCGCCCTTCCCCACCCCCAGGCGCCGCAACGCGTTCGCGAGGCGGCAGACCCGCTCCAGCAGGTCCCCGTAGGTGATGGTGCAGGTGTCGCCGGGCTCGCCCTCCCAGTAGTAGGCGACGCGGTCCGGCCGGCGCCGCACGTGCCGGTCGAGGCAGTTGACGCTCGCGTTCAGCGTCCCGCCGACGAACCACTTGTAGAACGGGGCGCCGGACCGGTCGAGCACCTGCGTCCACGGCTGCATCCACTCCAGGCGGGCGGCCTCCTCCGCCCAGAAGGACTCGAGGTCCGCGTCGGCGCGCGCGTAGATGTCCGGGTCGGCGACCACCGCGTCCGCCGCGAACGCCGCGGGCGGGGGGAACGTCCGGCTCTCGACCTGCAGCGCCTCGATGGCGTGGGCGTCGGTGGTCACGGGGCGACCTCCTCGAAGACGGTGGGGAAAGGGGGTGCGGGCATCGGGCGTCATCCCCCGATGCGGCTCATCGGGCGGCCCGCGTAGCTCCAGCGGGCGTCGGCCATCCCGTGGCC
>JBFLWO010000187.1:0-5122 GCA_040757755.1 Actinomycetota bacterium | reverse complement strand
GGGCGACATCTGTGCGCGTCAGCCGGTGACCAGCCTCCGCGCGGGCTCGGGGACGACCCGCTGCGCGAGCCCGGCGTACAGGCTCAGCGGGCGGATCAGGGAGTTCGACTCGCCCTGCTCGATGATGTGCGCCGTCCACCCCGTGATGCGGCTCATCACGAAGATGGGCGTGAACATGGGGATGTCGAAGCCCATCAGGTGGTAGGTGGGGCCGGCGGGGAAGTCGAGGTTCGGGTGGATGCCCTTCTCCTCGATCATGGTGCGCTCCAGCTCCTCGTACATGCGCACCCACCGCTCCCCGCCGCGCAGCGCCGCCACGTCGAGGAACGCCGCCTTCATCGTCGGCACCCGCGAGTCGCCGCGCTTGTAGACGCGGTGGCCGAAGCCCATCACCTTCCGCTTCGCGGCGAGCGCGTCACGCAGCCAGTCCGCGGCGCGCGCCGGGTCGTCGATCTCGATCATCATGTCCATCACCGCCTCGTTGGCCCCGCCGTGCAGCGGCCCCTTCAGGGCGCCGATGGCGGCGGTGACGGCGCTGTAGATGTCCGACAGCGTGGAGGTGACGACCCGCGCCGTGAACGTGGACGCGTTGAAGCTGTGCTCCGCGTACAGGATCAGCGACACGTCGAAGGCGCGGACGATCGCGGGCTCCGGCACCTCCCCGAAGCACATGTGGAAGAAGTTCGCGCTGACGCCGAGCGACGGGTCCGGGGCGATCCGCGGCAGGCCGTGGCGGCGCCGGTAGTCGAGCGCGACGACGGTGGGGAGGCGCGCCATCATCGCGATCGCCTTCGCGAGGCTCGCCTCGCGGCTGCCGTCCCCCTCCGTGGGGTCCTCCGCCCCGAACGCGCTCACGGCGCTTCGCAGCACGTCCATCGGGTGGCAGTTGTCGGGCAGGCGCTCGATCTGGGCGATCGTCGAGCGGCTGAGCTCACGCAGGGAGCGCTCCCGCTCCACCAGCGCGGCGAGCTGGGCGGCGGTCGGAAGCTCCCCGTGCCAGATGAGGTACGCGACCTCCTCGAAGGTGCAGCTCGCGGCGAGGTCCTGCACCGGGTAGCCGCGGTAGGTGAGCGAGTTCGTCTCGGGGACGACGTTCGAGACCGCGGTGCGGTCCACGACGACGCCGGCCAGGCCCTTGTGGACCTCGGGGGTGGCGGTGGTCATGACCCTCCTTGATCGGTCAGGGTGAAGTTGACGACGTCGGCGTCGAGGGCCGCGTACTCGGCGTAGCCGAGAAGCTCGTAGAGGCGGCCGCGGGTCTGCATCCGCTCCACCACGCCCCCCTGGCCGCCGTGCGCCGCGATGTGGCGCAGCCCGTCCTCGACGGCGCCCATCGCGAGGCGCAGCGTCGTGACCGGGTAGATCACGGCGTTCATCCCGAGGTCCTCGAGGGTGGCGGCGTCGAGGAGGGGGGACTTGCCGAACTCCGTCATGTTCGCGAGGAGCGGCACGTCGACGGCGCGGCGCACCGCCGCGAACTCGTGCGCGTCGGCGAGGGCCTCGGGGAAGATCATGTCGGCGCCGGCGTCGACGTACACGCGGGCGCGGCGGATGGCGGCGTCGAGCCCCTCCGGGCCGCGGGCGTCGGTGCGGGCGCAGATCAGGAAGTCCGGGTCGCGGCGCGCCTCCACGGCGGCGCGGATGCGCTGCACCATCACGTCCTCGCCGACGAGGGTCTTGTTGTCGAGGTGGCCGCAGCGCTTCGGGTTCACCTGGTCCTCCAGGTGGCAGCCGGCGAGGCCGGCGTCCTCGAGGGCCTGCACGGTGCGGGCCACGTTCATCGCCTCCCCGAAGCCGGTGTCGGCGTCGATGAGGGTGGGAAGCGCGGTGGCGCGGGCGATGCGGCCGCCGCGGTCCGCGACCTCGGTGAGGGTGGTGAGCCCGACGTCCGGGTAGCCGAGGTCGGCGGACAGGGCGGCGCCGGACACGTACACGCCGTCGAAGCCGGCGTCCTCCACCGCCATCGCGACGAGCGGGGAGAACGCGCCCGGCAGGCGCATGAGCCGCCCGGATGCGAGGCCGCGGCGCAGCGCCGCGCGCTTCTGCCGCGCGTCGGGGCGGGTGGTGGCGAGGGCGGAGCGGCTCACCGGTCGAAGATCCCCGCCGGGACGGCGACGCTCAGGAGCCCGTCGTCGGCCTGGATGGTGAGCCCCGCCAGGTCGCCGGCGGCGAGGTCGGGCAGGGACTCGGCGTGGTCGATGAAGCGCTGCTGCTCCGCCGGCGACACGACCCCGTCGGCGAGGGTGCGGAACTTCTCGACGTACTGGGCCCGGCGGAACGGGCGCGCCCCGGCGGGGTGGGCGTCGGCGACGGCGAGCTCGTCCTCCACCACCGTGCCGTCGTCGAGGGTGACGACCATCCGGCCGCCGAACGCCCGGTCCTCCGGGTTCGGCGCGTGGTACCGGAGGGTCCACTCGGGGTCCTCCACGGTGCGGATCTTCTGCCACAGCGCCACGGTGTCGGGCCGCTGCGCCCGGCTCGCCGCGTAGGAGGCCTCGTGGTGCCAGGCGCGGTCCTGCAGCGCGACGGCGACGATGTACATGATCGAGTGGTCGAGGGTCTCGCGGCTCGCGGTGGGGTCCATCTTCTGCGGGTCGTTCGCCCCCGTCCCGATGACGTTGTGGGTGTGGTGGCTCGTGTGGATCACGATGTCCCGCACCCGGGCGAGGTCCCCGACGCGCGGCGCGATGCGCCGGGCGAGGTCGATGAGCGCCTGCGCCTGGTACTCGGCGGAGTGCTCCTTCGTGTAGGTCGCGAGGATCGCCCGCTTCGGCTCCCCCGGCGCGGGGAGCGGCACCGCGTAGTCGGTGCCGGGGCCGGACAGGAGCCATGCGATGACCCCGTCTTCCCCCTCGTAGATCGGGGAGGGGGCGCCCTCGCCGCGCATCGCCCGGTCCACCGCCTCCACCGCCATCTTCCCGGCGAACGCGGGGGCGTGCGCCTTCCAGCTGGAGATCCGCCCCTTGCGGGACTGGCGGGTGGTGGTGGTGACGTGCAGGGCCTGCTGCACCGCCTGGTAGATCGTCTCGACGGGAAGGCCCAGGGCCGTGCCGATGCCGGCGGCGGCGGACGGACCGAGGTGCGCGATGTGGTCGATCTTGTGCTCGTGCAGGCAGATGCCGCGCACCAGGTCCACCTGGATCTCGTAGCCGGTGGCGATGCCGCGGAGGAGGTCCGCGCCGCTGAGGCCGCAGTGCTGGGCGACGGCGAGGACCGGGGGGATGTTGTCGCCGGGGTGGGAGTAGTCGGCGGCGAGGAACGTGTCGTGGAAGTCGAGCTCCCGCACCGCGACGCCGTTCGCCCACGCCGCCCACTCCGGTGACACCCGGGTGGCGGGGTCGAGGCCGAACACGGTGGCGCCGGGGGCGTAGGGGTGCGCCATCGCCTGGCGGCGGGCGCTGGCGACGGGGGCGCGCCGCAGCGACGCCGCCGCGACCGCCGCGTTGTCGATCACCCGGTCGATCACCGCCTCCGCGACCTCGTCGGGCAGGGGGACCGGGTCGGCGGCGACCTCCGCGATCTTCCAGGCGAGCTGCTCCTCCCGCGGCAGGTCCGCGGAGGAGGGGTGCACGCGCACGGAATGGGTCTTCATGCGGCTCCTCACCTCGTCTCTTCTTCGCAGCCTGCGTACGGTCCCACGCCCGGGCGGGGCCGACTAGTGCAGGGTTGCGAGCGCCGCAGCGCCAGTTTGCGAATCCTGCGAAGATGGTGGGCGTGGCGGGTGACGCGTGAGGACGAAGACGTTCATCGGGCCGCAGCTCAGGCGGCTGCGGGAGGAGCGCGGGTTGACGCAGGCGGCGTTGGCGCGCCTGATCGAGATCTCCCCCAGCTACCTGAACCAGATCGAGCGGAACCAGCGGCCCCTCACCGTGCCGGTGCTCCTGCGGTTGGGGGCGGCGCTGGACTTCGACGTGCGGAACCTGTCGGAGGACGAGGAGGCCCGCCTGGTGAGCGACCTGCACGCCGCGCTCGCCGACCCGGCGTCGGGGGTGGAGGAGGGCGTGCGGATCGCGGAGGTGAAGGAGCTCGTCGCGACGCTGCCGTCGATGGCGCGCGCGTTGGTGTCCCTGCATCGGCGGGCGACGGATGCGCGCCGGCGGGTGGAGGAGCTGGCGATCGGCCTGGGCGGCCGGGTGCCGGATGGCGCGTCGCTGCCGGTGATGCCGTACGACGAGGTTCTCGACTTCGTGTACGACAGCCGCAACCACTTCCCCGACCTGGATGACGCGGCGGAGGGGATGGTGGAGGGGGAGGGCCTCCTCGACCGGGGCGTGGCGGCGGGTTTGGAGCGGCGCCTGGCGGAGCGCCACGACGTGCGGGTGGTGACGTCCCCCGACCTGGCGGACCGCCGCCGCTACGACCCGGTGAACCGTTTGTTGACGCTTCCGCGCGGGATGGGGGAGGGGCGCCGGGCGTTCCAGATGGCGGTGCAGCTCGCGTTCCTGGAGCACGGCGGGGTGATGCGGCGCCTCACGGACGTGCCGTCATTGTCGAGTGACGAGTCCCGGGCGCTCGCCCGGATCGGGTTGGCGAGCTACTTCGCGGGCGCGGTGCTGCTGCCGTACCGGCGGTTCCTGCGGGCGGCGGAGGACCTGGGCTACGACATCGACGTGTTGAGCGAGCGGTTCGGGGTGAGCATCGAGACGGTGTGCCACCGGTTGAGCACCTTGCAACGGCCGGGGGAGGCGGGGGTGCCGTTCTTCTTCGTGCGGGTGGACCGGGCGGGGAACATCTCGAAGCGGCATTCCGCCACGGACTTCCATTTCTCCCGCATCGGGGGGACGTGTCCGCTGTGGAACGTGTACGAGGCGTTCTCGTCCCCCGGCTCGTTCATCCGGCAGGTGGCGCAGATGCCGGATGGCCGCACGTACCTGTCGGTCGCCCGGACCGTGACGCGCCGCGTCGGCGGCTTCGGCTCCCCCGGCGTGCAGTTCGCCGTCGCCCTCGGCTGCGACGTGCGCCACGCCCCGCGTCTCGTCTACTCCCGCGGCCTCGCCCTGGACGACCCGGCGACGGCGGTGCCGATCGGCCCGGGGTGCCGCCTGTGCGAGCGGATGACCTGCCCGCAGCGGGCGTTCCCCCTCGTCGGCCGGGAGCTCGACATCGACGAGGACCGCAGCCG
>JBFLWO010000186.1:0-5151 GCA_040757755.1 Actinomycetota bacterium | reverse complement strand
CCGTCTGGATCGGCTGACCCCCGCGGCCCCGCCCGCCTGACGGGGACTCCACCCACCGCGTGCTGAGCCGGCACAGGTCCCGGCCGTCCGTCGCGGGCCCGCCCGTCTGACGGGGACGCGCCGGGCCGCCGCCGGGCGACGGGGACGCCGGACGAGGGGACGGCGGCGCCGTCGAGGGGACGTCCGCTCCACCGTACGGGGTCTGCGCCGGGCGAGCGACCGGGCGCGGCCCGTGTCACAGCGGCGCGAAACGCGCCGTGAAATGCCGGAGGTGGCGGGGCTCCCACGCGATCCGGAAGCCGCGCAGCCCGTCCCGGCGCGCCGCGAGCTCCTCGAACGTCTCCACCACGTAGTCCGCGTGGCTCTGCGTGTACACGCGGCGGGGAAACGCGAGGCGCACCAGGTCCATCCGCGCGGGCTGCTCCGACCCGTCCGGCCGGCGCCCGAACATCACCGTCCCCACCTCGCACGCCCGCACCCCCGCCTCCAGGTACAGCGCCGCCACCAGGGCCTGACCGGGGTACTGCAACGGCGGGATGTGCGGCAACCACGCCCGCGCATCCACGAACACGGCATGCCCCCCGACGGGCTCCACGATCGGCACGCCCAACGCCACCAGGCGCTCGCCGATGTACTCGTTCGCCCGGATCCGGTACCGCAGGTAGTCCTCCTCCACCGCCTCCCGCAACCCCTGCGCCAGGGCGTCGAGGTCACGGCCTGCGAGCCCCCCGTACGTCGGGAACCCCTCCGTCAGGATCAGCCGCGCCCGCGCCGCCTCCGCCAGGGCGTCGTCGTTCACCGCCAACCAGCCGCCGATGTTCCCCAGCGCGTCCTTCTTCCCGGACATCGTCATCCCGTCCGCCGCCGCGAACATGTCCCGCACGATGTCCGCCACCGGCCGCCCCTCCTGGCCCGGCTCACGGCACCTCACGAACCACGCGTTCTCCGCGAAACGGCAGCCGTCGATGAAGAACGGGCGGCCGAACCGGCGCGCCAGCTCCGCCACCGCCCGGATGTTCTCCAGGCTCACCGGCTGGCCGCCGCCCGCGTTGTCCGTCACGCACAGCATCACGCACGGCACGTCCGCGCCGCGTGACGCGAGCAGCCGCTCCAGCGCGTCGAGATCCATGTTCCCCTTGAACGGGTGGCGGCTGCGCGGGTCCCGCCCCTCCGGGATCACCAGGTCCACGGCCTCCGCGCCGGTCGCCTCGATGTTCCCCCGCGTCGTGTCGAAATGCGTGTTCGACGGCACCACCCGCCCCGCACCGCCGAGGATCGAGAAGAGGATCGCCTCCGCCGCGCGCCCCTGATGCGTCGGGATCACATGCCGGAACGGCATCAGCTCCCGCACCGCCGCCTCGAACCGCTCGAACGACCGGGACCCCGCGTAGCTCTCGTCGCCGCGCATCACCGCGGCCCACTGCTCCGCGCTCATCGCCCCCGTCCCGGAATCCGTGAGGAGGTCGATCAGCACGTCCTCCGCCCGCACCGCGAACAGGTTGAAGTGCGCGCGCTCCAGTACGGCGCGCCGCTCCTCCGGCGACGTCATCCGGATCGGCTCCACCGCCTTGATCCGAAAAGGCTCGATGATCGTCCGCATCCGGATGAGCGTAGCCCCGGGCCCCTCCGCGCGCATGACGCATCGTGCTCCCGGCCGGACGGATCCCTTCCCGCCGGCCGTGGCGGAGGCTCATCATGTCCGCACCGGCGGCCACGGCGGGGGAGGCCCGCAATGCGCATCGCAGTGCTCGGAACCGGCATGGTGGGGATCGCCCTCGCGGGGAAGCTCCACGCCCTGGGCCACGAGGTCACGATGGGGGCGCGGGAGGCGGGCAACGAGAAGGCGCGCGAGTGGGCGCACGCCGCCGGGTCCGGTGCGCGGGAGGGGAGCTTCGCCGACGCCGCCTCCTTCGGGGAGATCGTCGTGAACTGCACGGCGGGGACCCACTCCCTCGACGCGCTCGACGCCGCCGGCGCCGGCAACCTCGCCGGGAAGGTCCTCGTCGACGTGGCCAACCCCCTCGACTTCAGCCGGGGAATGCCGCCGACGCTCACCGTCGCCAACACCGACTCCCTCGGCGAACGGATCCAGCGGCGCTTCCCCCAGGCGAGGGTCGTCAAGGCCCTGAACACGGTGAACTGCGCCGTGATGGTGGATCCCGCCGCCGTCCCCGGCCCGCACCACCTGTTCGTGTGCGGTGACGACGCCGCCGCGAAGCGGACCGTGACGGACCTCCTCGCCACGTTCGGGTGGCCGGCCGACCGCGTGATCGACCTCGGCGGGATCACGGCGGCGCGCGGCACGGAGATGTTCCTGCCGCTGTGGGTGCGCCTCTACGGCGTGTTGGGGACGCCGATGTTCAACGTCGCGGTCATGCGCGCCACGTGACGCCGTGAGGCGCGATGCCGGGTGGCGACCGGCGGCTACACTCGTCGATGCAGGCCAGGCAGTCGCGGGCCGGTACCCCCGGCTCGAGGAAAGTCCGGACACCGCAGAGCAGGGTGCTGGCTAACGGCCAGCGGGGGAAACCCCAGGGAAAGTGCCACAGAAACGACACAGCCACGGGGCCGCGCCCCGGGGCAACGGTGAAAAGGTGCGGTAAGAGCGCACCAGCGGTCTGGTGACAGGCCGGCTGGGTAAACCCCACCCGGTGCAAGGCCAAACCGGGGCGCCACGGGTTGCTCGCCCAGCCCCAGGTCGGCCGCACGAGGCGCCTGGCAACAGGCGTCCCAGATGGATGACTGCCCACGACAGAATCCGGCTTACGGCCTGCTACGGAAAACCCCCGCCTCGGCGGGGGTTTTCTATTTCGTCCCGCGGGGTCGGCCCTGCTACCCGACCCTCCGCGTGGGAAACGGCCGGGCGCGAAACGTGTCACGGCCCCGGCGGAACGTCTCACCGGCGGGGGTGAGCCGGCGGCCCGCACGCGACAGCCTGCGCGGCGTTCCGTGTCCGACCAGGAGGTGCGCATGCACGAGGCCAGCCGGAATCGCCAGCAGTCGCGCCGGCGCGTACGCGCGTCGGCCGCCGGGGCGCTCGCCGCCGTGGGGCTCGCCGGCGCCGCCGGCGCGACACCGCCGGTGGGGTCCCAGACGCGGGTGTCCGTCACGGGCACCGACGGCGACGCGGCGTTCGCCGGCCAGGCGGCCGTGACGGCGTACAACCCGCGCGCCGACCAGCACCTGGTGGTGTGGCAGGGGGAGACGACCGTCGACGGCGAGGACGAGATCCACGGCCGGCTCGTCCGCGCCGACGGAACCCCCGCGGGCGACCAGTTCCGGATCACCAACGTCGGCCCCGACGGCGACGCCGCCCACGACGCCGCGAGCCCCGCGGTCGCCTACAACCGCCGGTCCGACGAGTACCTGGTGGTCTACGAGGGGACCGCCACCGCGGGCGCGGACCAGGAGACCGAGGTCTACGCCCAGCGGCTCTCGTCCGCCGGCGCGCGCGTCGGCTCCCCGGTTCGCGTGTCGGACATGGGGCCGGACGGGAACGGCGCGTTCGACGCCCTCGACCCGGCCGTCGCATACAGCCCCGCGTCCAACGAGTACATGGTGGTGTGGGAGGGCGACGACGACACCGCGCCGCTCGTCGACGGCGAGACGGAGATCTTCGGTCAGCGGCTCGACGCCGCCGCCACGCCGGTCGGCACCAACGACGCCCGCCTCTCCGACATGGGTCCCGACGCGGACCCCGCCTACGCGGCGCGCAACCCGGCGATTGCCGCGTCCACCGCGGGCGAGTACCTCGTGGTGTGGGAGGGGGACGACAACACCGCGCCGCTCGTCGGCGACGAGGTCGAGGTCTTCGGGCAGCGCCTCAGCGCCGCCGGCGCCCAGGTCGGCGCCAACGACGCCCGCCTCTCGGACATGGGTCCGGACGGCTCCACCTCGTTCGCCGCCACCGACCCTGCGGTCACGTACAACGGGCGCGCCAACCAGTACCTGGTGGTCTGGGCGGGCGACGACAACACGGCGCCGCTCGTCGACGGCGAGGTGGAGGTGTTCGGGCAGCGCCTCACGGCCGCCGGCGCCCAGGTCGGCACCAACGACGCCCGCCTGTCGGACATGGGCCCGGACGGGGACGCCTCCTTCGACGCCGCGACCCCCTCGGTCGCCGCGAACTTCCGGGCGAACGAGTACCTCGTGGTGTGGGCGGGTGACGACAACACGGCGCCCCTCGTCGACGAGGAGGGGGAGGTCTTCGGCCAGCGGGTCGACGGCACCGGCGCCGAGACCGGGACGAACGACGCGCGCATCTCCGCGATGGGCGCCGACGGGAACGCCGCCTTCGACGCGCTCGCGCCGGGGGTGGGCTACGGCTCCGCGGCGAACGAGTACCTCGTCGCATGGCACGGCGACACCGGCGTCGCGCCCCTCGCCGACGACGAGCTCGAGGTCCACGCGCGCCGCGCCGCAGGCGGCAGCGTCCCCACGCCGACGACCCCGTCCTGCCGCACCGTCGCGGAGCCCTCCGCGCCGAAGGGCGATCCGAGCCGGGTCCGCCTCACGCGCAGCCAGCTCCTCACCAACCAGCGAATCTCCCAGGCCGCCGTGCGGCGGGCCAACGCGATCCAGGAGTGGCTCGAGGCGGGGATCACCGCCCGGGACCTCTGCGGCGGCGCGGTCGACCGGGCGGAGTTCGGACCCGGCGTGACGGTCGGCTTCCTGCCGGCGTCCACCCCGCCGGTGGTCGCCACACCGCGATCCATCACTCCGCGCCCCACCGGCGGCGGCACCACGGCGCGGGTGCGGCTCTCCCGCAGCCAGCTCCTCATCAACCAGCGCATCTCCCAGGCCGCCGTGCTGCGCGCGAACGCGCTGAAGGCCCGGCTGGACGCGGGTCTCACCGGCGGCGACGTCAAGGACGGCAGCCTCACCGCGAACACCCTGGTCTTCGGGCTCGGGATCCTCGCCGCGGCCCCCGGCGCCTCCCCGGCGGCCAAGACGACGACGGTGATCACCCGGCCCCTCTACGGCACGCCGGGCCGGGTCCACCTCTCGCGCAGCCAGCTTCTCATCAACCAGCGGATCTCCCAGGCCGCCGTGCGGCGCACCAACGCGCTTCGCGCCCGCCTGCAGCGTGGCCTGGCGGGGAGCGACCTCCGCGACGGCACCCTCTCCGCCGTCGACCTGGCCGCCGCGCTG
>JBFLWO010000185.1:0-5178 GCA_040757755.1 Actinomycetota bacterium | reverse complement strand
ACCGGCGCACGCCCACCCGCACCGTCCACGTGCCGGCGCGGGACCCCGCGGCGATCGTGGCGAGGGTGAACGTGTCCGTCTGGACGAGGGACACGCCGCGTCCCGGGCTCGCGCTGGTGCGCGTGCGCCCCTGGGGGTCGACCAGGGACAGGCTCGCCGTCGCCACCGATCCGCGCGACAGGAGCACGGTGACCGCGCGCTTCGCCGGCACCTTCACCTCGAACGCCCGCGGCTTCGGGCGCAGGGCGACCCGGGTCGCGAGGACGGTCGACTCGCCCGCCGCCGCGGCCCGGCACTCCAGGATCGCGTCGGCGACGTCGGCGGGCGCGGCGGCGAGGAGGAACGCGCCGCCCGAGTCGAGCGCGATGCGGCGCAGGCGCGCCGTGTCCGCCACCGACACCGCGCCTCCGACCTGGATCGCGCACACGGGCCACGCGGTGCCCGTGTCGTTGAAGCCGAGGCGCAGGTGCCCGCCGAGGTACGCCGTCGCGGCGCCCAGCCCGGTCCACGGGAACACGACGAGCTTGCGTCGGGACGCGTCGGCGCCGGGGGCGGTGAGCATGCGGCGCGCCTGCGCGAACGCCACGTTCGGGTCGTTCAGCCCCGACGTGTCGACCAGCGTCGCGCGCGCCACGTCCTCCACGAGGCCCACTCCCGTCGCGCCGCGCAGAGGCGCGACGTCGGCCACCGGACGGGCGATCGTGTCGAAGCCGAACGCCCCGAACCCGTCCGCCGGGCGGGACAGGCGAGCGAGCAGGGCGATCCAGTCCTGCGCGTCGTTCGCGCCGCCCGGCCGCGTCGTGACCCCGCCGAGCGGCACCGCGGCGACCACGTCCAGGGTGCGGCGCGGCGCCGGCTTCGCCACCACCCCGCTCGTCATCTGCCCGAGCGCGCGCTCCACCACGGAGCCGCCCACCGCGTAACGCAGCACGAGCGGCCCCGAGTACGGGGCCGTGGGGGCGACGATCGGCACGACCCCCGCCGACGGCGGCGTCTGGCTCACCACCGCTCCCGTCGACAGGCGCACCTCCACGCCCGTCGCCTCGGCGGGGACCGGCACCCTCAGGTACGCCGTCGCGCCCGGCCCGGCGAGGACGCTGCGCGACGCCGAGTCGACGTACCCCGTCGGCACCGGGAGCCCCGCCGGGGCGGCGCCGCACAGCTCCGTCACGTCCAGGGAGAGGTTCTGCACGGCACCGTCGGACAGGCCGCCGGCGCTCGCGGTGCGCTGCGGGACCTCCGGGGCGACCCGGCACGCGTCGGTCACCTGGGCCCGGACCGTGAACGGCCCCGTCTTCCCGGCGAGGACGGCGCTCGCGAAGGCGTAGCGGCCGGACGCGTCGGCGGTGGTCGTCGCGACCGTCGCCGCCGTCGCGTCGCTCAGCGTCACGACCGCGCCGCCCAGGGGCGTCCCGCCCAGGGTCGCGACGCCGCCCCCCATGTCCGCCCGCGCCGAGCCCGCCGCCGCGGCGGCGAGGACCCCGGCGAGAAACGCCGCCCCCGCGCCGCGGCGCACCCGTGACGTGACCATCCCATCCCCCCGTGTCGACGACGAACCCGGGGATTCCTCGCAGGCCGCGCCCGCGCGGGCAACGGGGACCGGTCTCCGCGTCGCGGCCCGGCCGGGGCGGCCGTGCGACAATCCCTCCCCGTGACCCCCCGCGTCTCACCCCGACTCGACGCCATCCCCCGCTACGAGCCCGGCCTCACCACCGCCGAGGTCCTCGCGCGGTACGGGCTCGAGAGCGCGGTGAAGCTCGCATCGAACGAGAGCCCGTACCCGCCGCTCCCCGAGGTCGAGCGCGTCGTGAGGGACGCCGTCGGCGGGCTGTCCCGGTACCCCGACGGCGCCGCCCGCGCCCTGCGCCGCGCCCTCGCCGAGCAGCACGGCGTCGGCCCCGAGCAGGTCGTCATCGGCAACGGCTCCTGCGAGCTCATCCTCCTCGCCGGGCAGGCGCTCCTCGACCCCGGCACCACCGTCGTGCACGCCGAGCCGTCGTTCGCCCTCTACCCGCACCTCGCCGCCGCCGCCGGCGCCGAGGCTGTCACCGTCCCGCTCGCCGGCGACGGCGGCCACGACCTCGACGCCATCGCCGCGCACGTCGACGAGCGCACCCGCCTCGTCATCGTGTGCAACCCCAACAACCCCACCGGGGTGTACCGCACCCCCGAGGAGATCGAACGGTTCCTCGACCTCGTCCCCGACGACGTCGCCGTCCTCGTCGACGAGGCGTACTACGACTTCGTCGACCGGCCCGACGCGGGACGCACCATGACCCTCGCCCGCCACCGGGCGAACCTCCTCGTCACCCGCACCTTCAGCAAGGCGCACGGCCTGTGCGGCCTGCGCGTCGGCTACGCCGTCGGCGGCGCCGGCTGGATCGCGGCGCTCGACAAGGTCCGCCAGCCGTTCAACACCAACACCCTCGCCCAGGCCGCCGCCCTCGAGAGCATCCGCCACCCCGCGGAGCTCGCCCGGCGCGTCGCCGAGACCGTCGCCGAACGCCGGCGCGTGCAGCAGGGACTGACCGCCCAGAACGTGCCCTTTACGCCCAGCCATGCCAACTTTATCCTGCTTACGCCCGGCTCCGGTGCATCCGCGGACGGGCCGGCAGTGCACGAAGCGCTCCTGAGAAGGGGTGTCATCGTCCGCGAGGGCGGCGCGCTCGGATGCCCCGGGCGTCTGCGCGTCACCATCGGGACACCAGTCGAGAACACCACGTTCCTCGCGGCGCTCGCCGACGTCCGCGAGACCATGCTGACGGAAGGACGGATCGCGCGATGATGATCGTGATGCAGGAGGGGGCGACCGAGGAACAGGTCCGCCACGTCGTGGAACGCATCGAGGCCGCCGGCGCCCGCGCCCACGTGTCCGCCGGCGAGTTCGTCACGGTCATCGGCGCCATCGGGGACGACCGCGAGCTCGTCGCCTCCATGGCCCTCGAAGGCGAGCCCGGCGTCGAGAAGGTCGTGCCGATCCTCAAGCCGTACAAGCTCGTCTCCCGCGAGTTCCGTCACGGCGAGGTCGCCGTCGAGGTCGGCGGCCGCAAGATCGGCCTCGGCTCCTTCGGCCTCATCGCCGGCCCCTGCACCGTCGAGTCGCGCGAGCAGACCCTCACCACCGCCCACGTCGTCAAGGCCGCCGGCGCCACCCTCCTGCGCGGCGGCGCGTACAAGCCGCGCACCTCCCCCTACACGTTCCAGGGCCTCGGCAAGCCCGCCCTCGACATCCTCGCCGAGGCGCGGGAGGAGACCGGCCTTCCCATCGTCACCGAGCTCATGGACGTCCGGCAGCTCGACGACGTCCTCGAGGTCGCCGACATGATCCAGCTCGGCGCCCGCAACATGCAGAACTTCGACCTCCTCCGCGAGGTCGGCCGCACCTCCACCCCCGTGCTCCTCAAGCGCGGCATGGCGGCCACCGTCGAGGAATGGCTCCTCTCCGCCGAGTACATCGCGCGCGAGGGCAACGACCAGATCGTCCTGTGCGAGCGCGGCATCCGCACCTTCGAGACCGGCGCGTACCGCTCCACCCTCGACATCGGCGCCGTGCCCGCCGCGAAGCTCCTGTCCGGCCTCCCCGTCATCGTCGACCCCTCCCACGCCGCCGGCCGCCGGGACCTCATCCTCCCGATGGCGCGCGCCGCCGTCGTCGCCGGCGCCGACGGCCTCATCGTCGAGGTGCACCCCTCGCCCGAGACCGCCCTGTGCGACGGCCCCCAGGCCCTCCACGCCGACCGGTTCGCCGACTGGGTCGCCGACGTCCGCCGCTGCATCGACCTCATGGGCAAGGTCATGGCCGGCGGAGAGCCGCTCACGGTCTAGAGGCGACTCGAAAGTCCCGCAGCGCCGCTCCCGGCGTCACGTGATCAGGGACTTCCGAGTCGGGGATCGTCGTGCGACCTCCCCGCGTCACGTGCGATGCGCGCCCGGGTGACGGGCGCGCATCGCTGAGACGCGACGCGCGCCCAGTGACGGCAAACGCGTGATTCGCGGCGCATGTCCGTGCGGAAGGCGGAGGGCGTGACCTCCGGGGCCACCCCGTTTCCCGGGCCCGTCGCCGTCGTCGGCGTCGGGCTCATCGGCGGATCCCTGGGCCTCGCCCTGCGCGCCCGCGCCGGGGTCGGCGAGGTGCGCGGCGTCGACCCCGACCCCGGCGCCCTGCGCCGCGGCCTCGAGGTCGGCGCGATCACCCACGCCGTCACCAGCGTCGAGGAGGCCTGCGACGGGTGCGCCGCCGTGGTCGTCGCCGCCCCCGTCGGGGAGATCGCCGGCATCGCCCGGCGCGCCCTCGCCGCCAGCGGCCCCGCCTGCCTCGTCACCGACGTCGGCTCCACCAAGGCCGGCGTCGTCGCCGCCCTCACCGCCGCCGAACGGGAACGCTTCATCGGCGGCCACCCCGTCTGCGGCGCCGAGACCGGGGGCGTCGAGCACGCCCGCGAGAACCTCTTCGAACGCGCCACCTGGTTCCTCACCCCCGCCCCCGAGGCGCACGGCACGCTCATCGAGACGCTCCACTCCATCGTCGTCGCCGTCGGCGCCCGGCCCGTCGCCGTGGACGCCGGCGCCCACGACGACCTCATGGCCCTCGTCTCGCACCTGCCGCACGTCGTCGCCTCCGCCCTCATCCACCAGGCCGCCGCCACCGCCCCCGGCGGGCGGGAGGCCCTCCGCTCCGCCGGCCCCTCCTTCTCCGACCTCACCCGCGTCGCGGGCGCCAACCCGCCCCTCTGGGCGGACATCCTCATCGAGAACCGCGACGCCCTCGCCGCCGCCCTCCGCGACCAGCGCGCCCGCCTGCAGGAGGTCGAGGCCGCCCTCGCCCGCAGCGACCGCGGGTGGCTCCTCGACTGGATCGCCGCCGCCGCCGACGGGCGGGAACGCCTTCGCGCCGCCGCCGCCACCCCCGCCGTGGAACGGCCCTGGCGCCTCGTCGTCAACGTCCCGAACCGCCCCGGCGTGCTCAGCGAGATCACCGTCGCCCTCGGCCACGCCCACGTCAACATCGAGGACCTGTCGCTCCTCCCCGCCCCCGGCGACGAAGGGGAGCTCGCCCTCGTCGTCTCCGGCGAGGACGCCGCCCGCACCGCCGCCGCCATGGTGCGCGACCGCGGCTACGCCGTGCGCGTCGAGCCGGAGACGTGACGCCCCGCCCCACGCCCCCCGCCACCCCGGGTG
>JBFLWO010000184.1:0-5193 GCA_040757755.1 Actinomycetota bacterium | reverse complement strand
CGTGACCGCCCCCCACGTCATGCTGCAGGCGGCGGGACGCGAGGTGCGCCTCTCGAACCCGGGGAAGGTGTTCTTCCCCGAGACGGGGGTCACGAAGCTCGGCCTCGCCGAGTACTACCTGGCGGTCGCGGACGCCGCGCTCGTCCATCTGCGCGAGCGGCCGACCGTGTTGAAGAGGTACGTGGACGGCGCCGCCGGGGAGCCGTTCTTCCAGAAGCGGGTGCCCCGGGGGGCGCCGGAGTGGATCGAGACGGCGACGGTCGCGTTCCCGAGCGGCCGGACGGCGACGGAGCTCGTCCCGAACGACGCGGCCCACCTCCTCTGGGCGGTGAACCTGGGGGTGATCGACTTCAACCCGTGGCCGGTGCGGCGCGCGGATCTCGACCGCCCGGACGAGCTTCGCGTCGACCTCGACCCGATGCCGGGCGTGCCGTGGGACTGGGTGCGCCGTGTCGCCCTCTGCGTGAACGACGTCCTGACGGAGCACGGCCTGGTCGGGTTCCCGAAGACGAGCGGGTCGCGGGGCATCCACGTGAACGTGCGCGTGCGCCCGGAGCAGGGGTTCGTGGAGGTGCGCCGGGCGGCGCTGGCGCTCGCCCGCGAGGTGGAGCGCCGCGTTCCGGACCTGGCGACGAGCAGGTGGTGGAAGGAGGAGCGCCACGGCGTCTTCGTCGACTACAACCAGAACGCCCGGGACCGGACCGTCGCGTCGGCGTACTCGGTGCGCCCGGTGCCGAACGCGCGGGTGTCGTGCCCCGTCACGTGGGAGGAGGTGGCCTCGGTGGAGCCGGACGACCTTCGGATCGACACCGTCCCGGGACGGTTGCGGACGGTCGGGGATCCCGCCGCCGCGATCGACCGGCACGCGGGGACGCTGGACGGCCTCCTGGCGCTCGCGGCGCGGGACGAGGCGGGGGGCCTGGGGGACGCCCCGTGGCCGCCGCACTTCCGGAAGCAGCCGGGCGAGCCGCACCGGGCGCAGCCGAGCCGGGCGCGCAAGCGCGACCCGGAGGCGTAGCCCTCACGCGTCGAGCTGGTCGACGGTGCAGTCCTCGGGGCGTTTGTCGTCGCGGAAGCGGAGCACCTTGGCGCCGTGGCGGATGCGTCCGGCGCTGACGTGGTCGAAGGTGACCTCCACGACGAGCTCGGGTCGCAGCTCGATCCATTCCAGGTCGCGTCCCTGCGTCCAGCGGCTCGGGTCCCCGGTTCCGCGCCCGCCCGTCTCGTACGCGGCGAGCCGGTGCGGCAGCGCGCGCTTCTCCGCCGCGCTGAACCCGGAGCTGTGCCCGACGACGCGCAGCCGGCCGTCGGGCGTGTAGCAGCCGAGGATGAGGGCGCCGAGGGTCCCGTCCGCCTTCCCGGGTCGCCAGCCGACGACGACGCAGTCGACGGTCCTCACGCGCTTCACCTTCACCATGCCGCGCCGCTCACCCGGCGCGTAGCGGGCGTCGAGCTCCTTGGCGACGACGCCCTCGGCATCGTGGAGCCACATCCCGGCCTCCTGAGCGTCGGCGGTGGCCGGCGAGAGGCGGACGGGCTCGCGGACCACCTCGGCGAGCCGCGCGCGGCGCTCCCGGAACGGCCGGTGCAGGAGGGCGTCGTCGCCGTGCGCGAGGAGGTCGAAGGCGATGAAGGTCGCGGGGATCTCGGCGGCCAGGCGCGCGACACGCGACTCGGCGGGGTGGATGCGCTGCTGGAGGGCCTCGAAGTCCGGCCGGCCGTCGACGTCGACGACGATCTCGCCTTCGAGGACGTACCGGCCCGTCGGGAACACGAGCTCCGGGAAGTACCTGTTCAGCGGCCGGCCGGAGCGGGACTGGATGAACGCCGTCTCACCGTCGACGAACACGATGGCCCGGAAGCCGTCGAACTTCGGCTCGTACGACCACCCGTCGCCCCGGGGCAGGGCGGCAGCCGACCGCGCGAGCTGAGGGGCGATCGGCGGCGTGATCGGGAGGCCCACGATCTGCTCCTCTGTCGTGGTCGTGGCCGGGAGGGTCGCGAACCGCTCCACAGGTTCTCACCGGTGTCCACCCGCGGCCCTTCGCCGCGGAGGACGTCGCCCGTCACGCCGACGACGCACCGGACCCGCAGTCCCCGATCGCGTCGGGTTCCGGCGACGGCGCCGGACGGCGCCGGCCCCTCCGTCTCAGGCAGCTAGGCTGCCGCGGTCCGCGAGACCGACCCAGGAGCATCCGTGAACGCCGTCGTCCTGCGCGAGACCGGGGGGCCGGAGGTCCTCCGCCTCGACATGGCGCCCGACCCCGCGCCGGGCCCCGGTGAGGCCCTCGTGGAGCTGCGTGCCGCCGCCCTGAACCGCCGCGACGTCTTCCTCCGCAAGGGGGTCGCCCCCTCCCCCCTGCCGGTGATCCCCGGCTCGGACGGGGCGGGCGTCGTGCGCGCCCTCGGTCCCGGGGCGGGCGGCGTGCAGCCCGGCGACGAGGTGGTGATCCTCCCGTCGCTCGCCTGGGGGGACCGGGAGGACGCGCCGGGACCGGACTTCCGGATCCTGGGCGGGCCCGACGACGGGACGTACGCGGAGCTCATCGCGGTCCCGGCCGCGAACCTGTTCCCCCGCCCCGCCCGGCTGTCGTGGCACGAGGCGGCGGCCCTGCCGCTCGCCGGGCTCACCGCCTGGCGGGCGCTCGTGACCCGCGCCCGGCTGCGTCCCGGCGAGACGGTGCTCATCCTCGGCATCGGCGGCGGCGTCGCGACGTTCGCCCTGCACATCGCGCGCGCCGCCGGGGCCCGGGTCCTCGTCACGTCGTCGTCGGACGAGAAGATCGCGCGGGCGCGCGACATGGGGGCCGCCGGCGGCGTGAACTACACGGCCGAGGACTGGGTGGCGCAGGCGAAGGCCCTCGCCGGGCCGCGCGGCATCGACGTGGTCGTCGACTCCGTCGGCTCGACCTGGCCGCAGAGCGTCGCCGCGCTGCGCCCCGGCGGCCGGATGGTGTGCTTCGGCGGCACCGGCGGGCGGGCCGCGGAGCTGCAGGTGCGGGCCGTCACGTTCGGCCAGGTGGACGTGCTCGGCACGACGATGGGGAGCCCCCGCGAGTTCGCGCAGCTCCTCGCCGCCGTCGAGGCGCAGGACTGGGCGCCGGTCGTCGACAGCGTCCGGCCCCTCGCCGACGCCGCCGCGGCCCACGCCCGGGAGGAGGCGGGGCAGCACTTCGGCAAGCTCGTCCTCGAGGTGGCCGCCTGATGCGCATCGAGCTTCTGCGGGCGCTCGCGGAGGTCGCCGGGCCGTCCGGGCGGGAGGACCGCGTCCGCGCCATCGTGCGCCCCGAGCTTGAGGCCACCTGCGACGACGTCGCCGAGGACGCCGTCGGCAACCTCCTCGGCCGCCGCGCCGGCTCCGGCGGGCCCCGCGTGATGCTGGCCGCCCACATGGACGAGATCGGGCTCATGGTCACGCACGTCGACGACCGCGGCTACCTGCGCGTCATCCCGCTCGGCGGGTGGGACGCCCGGACCCTCGTCGGGCAGCGCGTCCTGGTGCGGGGGCGGCGGGACCTGCCGGGCGTCGTCGGCACCCGCCCCGTGCACCTCCTCACGGAGGCGGAGCGGGCGAAGGCGCCCACCATCGAGGACCTCGCCGTCGACGTCGGCCTCACGGCCGACGAGGCGCGCAGCCTGGTCCGCGCCGGCGACACGATCACCCGGGTGCGGGACCTCGTCGAGATGGGGTCCCTCCTCACCGGGAAGAGCATCGACGACCGCGTCGGGGTGTTCGTGATGCTGGAGGCGATGGCCGCCGCCGCGCGGGGGCCCGCCGAGGTGCACGCCGTCGCCAGCGCGCAGGAGGAGGTGGGGCTGCGCGGCGCCCGCGTCGCGGCGCACCGCGTGCGCCCGGAGATCGGCGTCGCGATCGACACGTGCCCGTCCGACGACGGGCCGGGCGCGCCGTCCGACACCGGCGGGGCGCGGATCGGGGCGGGCGCCGCGATCCGCGTGGCGGACGCCAGCGCCATCGCGTCGCAGCCGCTCCTCGAGCTTCTGCGGTCCCTCGCCGACGAGCGCGGCATCCCGTGGCAGACGCACGTGTCGGCCCGCGGCGGCACCGACACGCAGGCGATCCAGCTCGCCGCCGACGGCTGCCACGCCGCCTGCATCTCGATCCCCACCCGCTACGTCCACTCCAGCGTCGAGGCCTGCCACCCCGACGACGTCGAGGCGTGCATCGCGCTCACCGCCGCCCTCGTCGAGGAGGCCCACCGGCTGGAGGCGTGACCCGACGGCCGCCCCGGCCGCGGCTACGCGATGGCGATGCTGAGGGCCACGGCCCCCGCGAGCACGGCGGCGAGCCCCACCACCATCGGGGCGGCGACCCGGCCGTAGGCGATGTGGCCGCGGCCGAACCCGGACAGCACGAGGGCGGCGAGCCCGCCGCCGACGAGGCCGCCGAGGTGGCCGCCGATGGAGATGCCGGGGATCGCGAACGTGATCCCCAGGTTGAGCAGCAGCACCACGCCGATGCTCGACCCGAGAAGCGCCATGCCGCGCTGCCGCTCGATCACGAGGAGCGCCGCCATCAGCCCGAACACGCCGCCGGAGGCGCCGACCGTGAGGTTGTCGGGGGACAGGAGGATCGCCCCGGCGGACCCCCACAGGAGCGCCGCCCCGTAGATCGCGAGGAGCCGCCACACGCCGATGTAGCGCTCCAGGGCCCCTCCCAGCCACCACAGGGCGAGCATGTTGAACGCGATGTGGCCGAGGCCCGCGTGGATGAACCCGGAGGTGACGAGGCGCCACCACTCCCCGTCGGCGACGAGCGGCCCGGCGACCGCCCCGTCCCGGATGATCTGGGAGCCGCCGATGCCGCGCACGCCGATGCCCTGCGACATCTCGGCGAGGAACACCACGACGTTGACGGCGATGAGCGCGACCGTGGCGACGGCCGTGTCGCCGCGGGCGACCAGGCGCGGCGCCTGGATCCGGCGCGGCCCGCCCCCCGCGCAGTCGGGGCAGCGCAGCCCCACGGCCGCCTGCTGGGCGCACGACGTGCAGATCGGCCGCTCGCAGTTCGAGCAGGCGAGCAGCGTCTCGCGCTGGGGGTGGCGGTAGCAGTGCCGGACGCCGTCGGCGACCTCGGTCCCGCCATGGGACTCGTGATCCACTTCCCGGGGATGGTAGACGCGGGTCCGGCGGCCCGCCGCCGGGACCAGTCCTACCGACCGGGCAGGGGGTGAC
>JBFLWO010000183.1:0-5205 GCA_040757755.1 Actinomycetota bacterium | reverse complement strand
AGCCCCCGCCCCGCCCCCCGCACGACGACCCCCGTGCGGGGGACGGGCCGCGGGGTCCCCGCACCGGCAGAATCCCGGCATGGCGTGCCTCTGCGACGGGCGGCGTGCATGATCGCGTGGGTGGCGTTCGCGGCGGGGGTCGCCGCCGCGTACGCCGCGTTCGTCGGCGCGCTCCTCCTGGCCGGGCGGCGATCCGAGGCACGGGCCCTCGCCGGACTCGTCCCGGACTGCATCGTCCTCGTCGGGCGGCTGGCCCGCGACGCGCGGGTTCCGCGGGCCCGCCGGATCGCCCTCGTCGCCGTCGCCGCCTACCTGGCGATGCCGTTCGACCTCGTGCCGGATGTGATCCCCGTCGCCGGCCAGCTCGACGACGCGGTCCTCGTGGCGCTGGCGCTGCGCGGCGTCATTCGCGGCGCGGGCGCGGAGGTGGTGCGGGCGCACTGGCCCGGGCCGGAGGCGTCGCTGCGGATGGTGCTGCGCCTGGCGGCGCGGTGAGGGTCAGTCCCCCGGTACCCCCGCCGCCCACCAGGACGGCCGGCGCAGCCCGGTGGACGACTCGGAGAGGTAGCCGATGAGCTGCGCGTCGTTTCGCACCAGCCGCTCGAACCCGGTGACGGCCCACGGCGCGAACTGGCCGCCGGAGCCGCGACGCAGCTCCTCCATCGCCTTCTCGAACGTCTTCGCCGGGGCGTACACGCGGTCGGTGAGCATCACGTCGAGCGCGTCGACGACGGCGATGATCAGCGCGCCGCGCGGGATCGCCGCCCCCGCGATCCCGGCCGGGTAGCCGGCGCCGTCCCACCGCTCGTGGTGGTGGCGCACCCACGAGACCTGCTCCTCCGTCAGGACGTCCGCGGCGATGCGCGCCCCGAGCTCGGCGTGCTGCTTCACCTGCTCGTACTCCTCGGCGGTCAGCCGGTCCGGCTTCAGCAGGATCGCGTCGGGCACGCCGATCTTGCCGACGTCGTGCACGAGCGCCGCCTCGCTCAGGGCGATGACCTGCTCGGGCGGCCAGGCGAGGGTCAGCGCCAGGCGCACCGCGAGGTCGGCGACCCGCTCGGAGTGAAGCCGGGTCGCGGGGTCCTTCGCGTCGACCGCCCGGGCGAGGGCGCGGACGCCGCGCACCGCCTGGAGGCGGGCGGAGGAGCGCCCCACCTCCGCGACGCGCGCCGTGAGCTCCGACATCTGCAGGGTGTAGCGGCACACCCGGTCGCGGCCGGCGCTCTTCGCGTGGTACAGGGCCTCGTCGGCGAGGCGGTACAGCTCCGTCGCGCCGCCGGCGTCCGAGAGGGAGCACACCCCGGCCGACACGGTGATCGCGATGCCGTGGGGGAACGGCTCGTGGGCGACCTCGTCGCGGAGCCGCTCCGCGGCGGCCGCCGCCTCCTGCGAGTTCGCCTCCGGCATGAGCCACGCGAACTCCTCGCCGCCCATCCGGGCCAGGGTGTCCTCCATCCGGGCGAACCGGCGCAGGCACGCCGCGAAGTCGATCAGCACCTGGTCGCCGGCCGGGTGGCCGTGCGCGTCGTTCACCCGCTTGAAATGGTCGATGTCGACGACGACGAGGCTCAGCTCCCGGGTGTGCCGGCGGGCCCGCTCCACCTCCTGCACCAGGCGCTCCTCGAAGGCGCGGCGGTTGTGCAGGCGGGTGAGGGTGTCGGTGGCGGCCAGGCGGCGAAGCTCCTCCCGGGCCGCGGCGTTCGCCACGGCGAGGCCGACGAGCTCGGCGAAGCGCCCCAGGCGGTTGGCGGTGCCGTCGGGGAGGCCCTCGTCGCGGCGGGTCGTGACGAGCACCGCGCCCCACAGCCCGCCCTGCACCCGCACGGGTGCGGCAGCGCTCGCCTTGTAGCCGGCGGCGAGGGCGTGCTCGCGAAGCGGGGAGCCCGGCTCCAGCGCCGCGTAGTCGGCGATGATCGCGGGGCGGCCCCAGCGGGCGACCTTCGCGAGCGCCCCGCTGCCACGCGTGGGCAGGCGCTCGCCGAGGGAGGAGTGGTCGCCGTGGGTGCCGACGACGACGCCCTGGCCCTCCTCCTCGAACCGCACCACCAGGGCGGCGTCGGCCCGCACGAAGCCGGCGGTCTCGCGGGCGACGGCGGCGAACACCTCCTCGGGGGCGGGGACGCCGGCCACCACCAGGGCGGCGCGCCGCAGGGCCTCGCGCTCCCGTTCCGCCTGCCGCCTGGCCGACACGTCCTTGATGCTCGTGACCCGGCCCGTGACCTTGCCGTGGCGGTCGCGCAGGGCGCTGGTCGTGACGATCGCGGGGAACCGCTCCCCCGTGCTTCGGACCAGCTCGAGGTCGAACTCCCCGTTGCCGCCGGAGGCCACGATCGACGCGACCGTGGCGCGGATCGCCCCGGCCGTCTCGGGCGGCCAGTACGGGTACGGCTCCCGCGCCCCGATCAGCTCCGCCTCCCGGAAGCCGGTCATGCGGCACAGGCGGTCGTTCACGCGGATCAGCTCGCCGTCCGCGTTCGACACCGCGAGCCCGTCCTGCAGCGTCTCGAGGAGGGAGGCGAGGAAGTCGCGCTCGCTGCGGAGCGTCCCCTCACCCGTCGGGGGGGCCGCGGCGTCGGGCGCGGACCGGGGGATGATGGTGGGGGAGATGTCGTCCGCCACGTCGTGGTGATCGGCACGAACCCCGGGGCGCCTGAGCCCTCCGGCGCGCCCTCCGGCCGTCATGCGCGCAGGCAGCCGGAGGCGACGAGGTGCTGCCACACGGCGACGATCGCGACGCGACGCGCGAGGGCCGGCGACAGCGCCTCGACCCCGGCGGTGAGCGTGACGGCGTCCGAGATGCGGTCCGGCACCACGACCGGCCGGCGGAGCCCCGGGTCGTTGCCGAGCCCCCATTCCAACGCCGCGATCGCCTGCGGATCACCGCGGGCGACGCCGCGCGCCCTGACGGAAACGGTGTGCGTCTCCACCCCGCGTGCCTCTCGCCGCCGACCTCCTGTCCGCAACGGTACACCAGATCTATGAAAAGCTACAACTCTAGGCGGGAGGGCGCGGGGCGTCCGGCCGCGGGATCTCCTCCCCGGTGGCCGGGTCGAGGCGGATGCCGTCGGCGATGCCGTCTCCCGGCGGCGCCCCGATCGTGAGCCAGGTGGCCTCGCGGTCGGTGCGGTTCACGATCCGGCGCGGCGTGTCCTTCGGCAGGCGCAGCCACTCCCCGTCCCGCACGGTGACGAGCTCGCCGGCCACGTAGACCTGCTGCGGTCCGCCGGCCACGAGCTGGTAGAGCTCCTCCTGGGTGCGGTGGCGGTGGTAGGCCATCTCGTCGCCGGGGCGGAAGCGCCACAGGCGCGCGGTCACGTTCTGCGCGCCGAGCGCGCCGGCCAGGTCGCGGGAGAGGGCGCCGCCGCCGCGCCGCTCGCGCTCCTGCAGGGTCGCCGGGTCGACGCGGCTGAAGACCTCGGCCATGTCAGGCCCCCACCGGGCAGGCGGGCGGCGCGGTGGGGGAGAGGTCGCCCATGAGCTCGCGCGCCCGGGTGCGCTGCGTCGCGTCCCCGTAGGTCGCGTAGAGGTGGGCGACGATCCGCTGCGAGCCGGCGACGACGGCCTCGCCGTCGACGAGCACCGGCGTGAGCTCCTGGCCGGTCAGCGCGCGCACCTCGGCGCGGAGATCCCGCCGGTACGGGACCTGCACGGTGCCGTAGTCGACGCCGACGTTCGCGAGCGCCTGGCGCACCGCGGCGGCCCACGGGCAGCGGCGGAGCTGGTGGAGAACGATCATGCCGAGCCGTCCTATTACGAGTAGGAATATTGAGTGAAGGGATATCCTGCGCGGCGCATGGAGTCAAGTGCCGCCGCCACGCTCCCCGTGACCACGTTCGCGGTGCTGGGTCAGCTCGCGCGCGGCCCGGCGTCGGGCTACGAGATCCAGGCGCGGCTGCGGGCGAGCGCCGCCCACTTCTGGCACGCCTCGTACAGCCAGGTCTACGCGGAGCTGCGCCGCCTGGCGGGCCTCGGCTACGCCACCGAGCGCGCGGTGCGGCAGGAGCGGCGCCCGGACAAGCGCGAGTACGCGATCACGCCGCAGGGCGAGGCGGCGCTGGCCGGCTGGCTCGAGGAGGAGTGGGGGCTGGCCCACATCCGCGACGCATCCCTCGTCAAGCTGATGCTGGCCGACCCGCTGCCGCCCGAGCGGGTCGTCGCGCAGCTCGAGCGCCTCCGCGCCGCGCACGAGCGGCGCCGCCGGGAGTTCGAGCGGCAGATCGCCGACCTGCCCCCGGACGCGGGCCGCTACCTGCGCTACGCCCTGCGCAAGGGCGTGCACGCCCAGCAGGCGTTCGCCGCCTGGTGCACCGAGGTGATCGAGGACCTCTCCGCCGACCCGCCGGGGCCGCCGACGCATTGACGGCCATCGTTGCGTGCGGTATCACTCACCATCGACGGTTATCGATGAGAGGGGGCCTCGGTGGCGGCACGCGACGACATCCACGAGCAGGTCAGGCTCCGCTACGCACAGGCGGCGCGCGAGGCCGCGGCGGGCGGCTCCTGCGGCTGCGGCGACGGCTCCTGCTGCCCCGGCGACGCCGGCGACGGCTTCGGCGACGAGCTCTACGACGACGCGAGCCGCGCCGGGCTCCCCCGGGGGGCCGTCCTCGCGAGCCTGGGGTGCGGCAACCCGACGGCCGTCGCCGAGTTGCGCGAGGGCGAGGTCGTGCTCGACCTCGGATCCGGCGGCGGCATCGACGTGATCCTCTCCGCCCGCCGCGTCGGGCCGCGCGGACGGGCCTACGGGGTGGACATGACCGACGAGATGCTCGACCTGGCACGCGCCCATGCCCGCGAGGCCGGCGTCGACAACGTCGAGCTCCTGAAGGGGCGGATCGAGGAGCTGCCCCTGCCGGACGGCACGGTGGACGTCGTGATCTCGAACTGCGTCGTGAACCTGTCGCCCGACAAGCCCGCCGTGCTGCGCGAGGCGTTCCGGGTGCTCGCCCCCGGCGGGCGTCTCGGCATCAGCGACGTCGTCGCCGAGGACCGCCTCACGCCCGCCGAGCGGCGGGAGCGCGGCACGTGGGCGGGCTGTATCGCCGGCGCGCTCGCCAAGGGCGAGTACGAGGCCCTGCTCGCCGCCGCCGGGTTCGAGGACGCCTCCGTCACGTTCACCCACCCGGTGGCCGACGGCCTGCACGGGGCCATCGTGCGGGCGGTGAAGCCCGCCCGCGGCGCCGTCCCCGACACGGGCCGCGGGCG
>JBFLWO010000182.1:0-5225 GCA_040757755.1 Actinomycetota bacterium | reverse complement strand
CTCGCCGGCGCCCGCGGGGTTCCCCGCCGGGGTGCGGCTCCTGCCCGTCGACGGGGCGCTCGTGTGACGCGCCCCGCCGGGCGGCGCACCCGGCCCGGATCCGAGGTGGGGCCGGGGGTCGGGGGCACCGGGCCTATACTCGATCGGTGTCCGCGCGCACCGCTCTCCGGCACGAGCTGGCGGGGCTTCCCGACAGCCCCGGCGTCTACGTCTTCCGCGACCGCGCCGACCGCGTCCTGTACGTGGGGAAGGCGAAGTCGCTGCGCCGGCGCGTGCACTCCTACTTCCAGGCGCCGGTCGGGCGCGCCGACCGCGAGGCGAACCTGGGGCCGCGGTCCGGGCTCCACCCGAAGACCGTCGAGATGGTGGAGCGCGCCGTCCGGCTGGAGGCCGTCGTCACCGGCACCGAGAGCGAGGCCCTCATCCTCGAGGCGAACCTCGTCCGCACCCACCGGCCCCCGTTCAACGTGCGGCTGCGCGACGACAAGAGCTACCCGTACATCGGCATCAGCATGGACGAGGCGTTCCCCCGCGTGTACTTCACCCGGGAGCCGCACCGCCGGGACCGCGTCTACTTCGGGCCGTTCTCCAGCGCCTCCAAGGTGCGCGAGACGCTCAACGTCATCGCGAAGATCTTCCCCAGCCGCCCCTGCGAGGGCCCTGAGCCGGGCCGCTCCACCGGCATCCCCTGCCTCGACTACCACATCCACCGGTGCCTGGCGCCATGCGTCGGCTACATCACGCAGGAGGAGTACCGGGAGCTCATCGACGGCATCGTCGAGTTCCTCTCCGGCCGCTACCGCGGCCTCGAGCACGACCTCGAACGGCGCATGCGCGACGCCGCCGCCCACCAGGACTACGAGCGGGCCGCCGCCTGGCGCAACCGGCTCGCCGCCGTCCGCCACCTCATGGACCGCCAGTGGGCGACGAACGAGGCGGTCGGCACCGTCGACGTGCTCGGCATCGCCCAGGAGGGCGACACCGCCAACGTCCAGGTCCTCCAGGTGCGCGACGGCGTGCTGCAGGACCGCCAGTCGTTCTTCGTCGACACGGGCGGCGCCGACGACGCCGGCGTCCTCGAGGGGTTCGCCCTCGAGTACTACGCGGTCGCGGCCGCCATCCCGCCGCTCGTCGTCGTCCCCGGCGAGGCCGGGGTGGGGGAGGCCCTGCGCGAGCTCCTCACCGCCCGCCGCGGCACGAAGGTGGAGGTGCGGGCCGCGGAACGCGGCGACAAACGCCGCCTGCTCGACCTCGCCCAGCGCAACGCCCGGTTCGCCCTCGACCAGGAACGCCGCCGCCACGAAC
This sequence comes from Actinomycetota bacterium, assembly GCA_040757755.1. GTDB lineage: Bacteria > Actinomycetota > Thermoleophilia > Miltoncostaeales > Miltoncostaeaceae > JBFLWO01. Next base: position 3,920 of record JBFLWO010000182.1, on the reverse strand, counting down.
GGGCCCGCGAACGCCGCCGCGACGCCCTCGACGACCTCAAGAACCGCCTCGGGCTCCACGCGCCGCCGCTGCGCATCGAGTGCTACGACATCTCCAACCTCGGCGAGACCCACGCCGTCGCCTCCATGGTCGTCTTCGAGCAGGGAGCCCCCGCGAAGGCCGCGTACCGCAACTTCACGATGCGCACCGAGGGCGGACCCGACGACTTCGCCCGCATGCGGGAGGTGATCGCCCGGCGGTTCACCCGCCTGCGCGACGGCGACGGCGACGGCGACCGGTCGTTCGCGGCGCGCCCCGCCCTCGTCGTGATCGACGGCGGCAAGGGGCAGCTCGGCGCCGCCCTCCACGGCATGGCCGACGCCGGCGTGCAGGACGTCCCGGCCATCGGCCTCGCCAAGCGGCTCGAAGAGGTGTTCGTGCCCGGCCGGAGCGACCCGCTGCCGATCCCCGACGGGTCCCCCGGCCTGCGCCTCCTCCAGGCCATCCGGGACGAGGCGCACCGCGTCGCGCTGCGCCACCACCGCACGCGGCGCGGCAAGGGCATGACGGAGAGCGCCCTCGACACCCTCCCCGGCGTCGGCCCCGCCCGCCGCGCCGCCATCCTGCGGCACTTCGGCTCCCCCGACCGCGTCCTCGCCGCCAGCCGCGAGGAGCTCGCCGCCGTCCCCCGGCTCCCCGCCCGCGTCGCCCGCGAGATCTACGACCATCTGCACAAGACCGGCTCCCCGGGAGGGGACGCCGCCGACCCCGTGGAGGCCGCCGCGTGGAGCTGACCGTCATCACCGGGATGAGCGGGGCGGGCAAGAGCCAGGCGATGGGGGCGTTCGAGGACGCCGGCTGGTTCTGCGTCGACAACCTCCCCCCGCGGCTCCTGCGCGCCCTCGCCGACCTGTTCACCCACGAGGGCGCCACCGTCGACCGCGCCGCCGTGGTGTGCGACGTGCGCGGCGGCCGCTGGTTCGCGGAGCTCGTCCGCGAGCTCGACCGGCTCGCCGCCGTCGACGGGGTCACGCCCCGCGTCGTCTTCCTCGAAGCGTCCGACGAGACGCTCCTCAACCGGTTCCGCGAGACGCGCCGCCGCCACCCCCTGCCCGCCGACACGCTCCTCACCAGCATCGGCCGGGAACGCGAGCTCCTCAGCGAGGTCCGGGAACGCGCCGACGTCGTCGTCGACACCACCGGCATGAACATCTGGGACCTGCGCCGCCTCGTGGGGGAGGCGACCATGACCCCCCAGGGGCGCCCCCGGATGCAGGTCACGTTCATGTCGTTCGGCTACAAGCACGGGGTGCCGCACGACGCCGACCTCCTGTTCGACGTCCGGTTCCTGCGCAACCCCCACTACGTCCCGGAGCTGCGCCCGTACACGGGGCTCGACCCCGCCGTCGCCGGCTTCATCGCGGAGGCGCCCGGCCTGGCCGAGTTCCGCGACCGGGTCGCCGCCCTCCTCGACTTCCTCCTGCCCGCCTACGCGGAGGAGGGGAAACGGCACATCGTCGTCGGGTTCGGGTGCACGGGGGGCCGCCACCGCAGCGTGTACCTCGCCGACCTCATGGGGCGCCGCTACGCCGACGGCCCGTGGGACGTCAGCTCCACCCACCGCGACATCGAGCGTGCCGGGCCCCGCCCCGCGCCCGGCGACCAGGCCGACGCCGCCGCGTCCGGCGGGGCGGCGGAGGCGGGCAGGTGACGCGGCGGCGCGCGCGGATCGCGGCGCTCGGCGGCGGCACCGGGCTTTCCGCCCTCCTGCGCGGCCTGAAGCACGGCCCCGTCGACCTCACCGCCATCGTCACCGTCGCCGACGACGGCGGCTCCTCCGGGCGCCTGCGCCGGGACCTCGGCGTGCTGCCCCCCGGCGACATCCGCAACTGCCTCGTCGCCCTCGCCGACGACGAGTCCCTCCTGTCGCGCCTGTTCCAGCACCGCTTCGGCGACGGCGACCTCGCCGGCCACTCGTTCGGCAACCTGTTCCTCGCCGCGCTCACCGAGGTCACCGGCGACTTCGACCTGGCGATCGCCGAGTGCTCCCACGTGCTGCGCATCAACGGGCAGGTGCTGCCGTCGACCCTCGCGCACGTGCGGCTGTGGGCGGAGCGGGAGGACGGCACCACGGTGTGCGGCGAGACGCAGATCGCCGGGGGCCGCGGCGCCTGCCGCCGCGTGTGGCTCGACCCCGCCGCCCCCGCCGCCCACGCCCCCGCCCTCGCGGCGATCCGCGACGCCGACGTCGTCCTGATGGGCCCCGGCAGCCTGTTCACCAGCGTCCTCGTGCACCTCGCGGTGCCCGAGATCGCGGAGGCCGTCGCCGCCGCCCCCGGCCTCAAGGTGTACGTCGCGAACATCATGACCCAGCCGGGGGAGACCGACGGGCTCGACGCCGCAGGCCACCTCGCCCGCGTCCTCGAGGCCGCCCCCGGCGCCGTCGACGTGGTCGTCGCCCACGACGGCCCCCTCGACCCCGCCGCCCTCGCCGCCTACGCCGCCCAGGGGCAGGAGCCGGTGCGCGTCGACCGGGACGCCGTCGACGCCCTCGGCGTGCGGGTCGTCGCCGCCGACCTCGCCCAGCCCGGGGAGGCGGTGCGCCACTCTCCCGCCGCCCTCGGCGCCGTCCTCATCGACCTCGCGGCCGACGCGGCGAGCCGCCGCGCCGCCCGGTAGCGCCGGGGACCGCAGCCAACCCACCCGGGGTCACCCGCCGTCGACGCGGCGAGCCCCGCGCCGCGCGATCGCGCCGGGGACCGCAGCCAACCCAGCCGGGGACACCGCGGTCGACGCGCCGCTCGCGCCGGCGCGCGATCGCTGTGCGGAAGGGCCCGATCGCCCTTCGCGGGCGCGCGACCCGCGGCTCGTCAGGCGAGGCGCGGGGTGGGGATTGGTGGCCGCATGGCCTCCCGAGCGGATCCACCCCCGCCGTACCACCACGGATTACCCGAATTTGCGGGGAACTCCGTCGCCCGGCCGTTTGTAAAACGGGATTAGCAACCGTTGCAACGAATATCGGGGGCCCAATAGATTCCGCTCGACGTCTGGGGCTCCCCGACCCTCGGGACGGGATCACCCCTCGACCCCGTCCGGTCACCCCCGGTCCGAAAGGGCCGGACGGCCGGCGGGTCGAAAGGGATGTCCGCGGCACACCTTTTTTCCCTGTCGTTCCCGTGCCGCGACCAATCGTCCTCTGACAAGGAGCACTGAACTCTCATGGGAGCACGTGCTAAGGCGATCTTCCCGCTGGCTCTGGTCATCGGGGTACTGTCGTTCCTCTGGACCGAGTTCTCGCTCAACTTCACCTTCCAGTGGGTGACTGACGGCGACCTCGGCATCGGCCTCAACCTTCCGTCCAACTTCCACCTGATTCTTCCCACCGCCTTCATCGCGTGGGGCCTGTTCTTCGCCGCCGGTGGCGACAACGCCGCTTTCGGCAAGGTCTTCCTCGCTGCGGTGTTCGGCACCGTCGCCGCCCTGGTGACGATGCCGCTGTCCTTCAAGACCGCGGACCTCGACGCGGCCGGCAAGGAGGCCCCCTTCTGGGGTATCGCCCTCTGGGTCGGCATCTTCGCGTTCGTCCTCGTGATGATCCTCGTCGCCGGCGACTGGTACTACGTCGCGGGTACGTTCCCGTGCTTCGCGTCCGTCTTCCTCTGGTGGATCGCGACCGGCCTGGACGGCTGGGCCCCGAACGGTGGCGGCGTCGGTAACAGCATCGAGGCCCTGGGCTCCCCGGGTACGGCCGGCGCGGGTGCCTTCGGTGGCGTCCTCTCCACGCCGTGGGGCTGGGTGTGGTTCAACACCTTCCTGAGCCTCGTGTGCGGTTGCGTCCTCGGCATCCTCTCCGCCAAGCTGGCTGCGGCGCTCACGCCGAAGCCGAAGGCGGCTGCCGAGGCCGCCTGATCCCGACCGCGGATCACGGCTGTTCGACGGGG